>NZ_CAKJTR010000002.1:69202-69782 GCF_917627355.1 Protofrankia sp. Cj3
AGAGACGTCTTCGCCCGCGATCTTCGGCGTGAGCCTGAGCGTCTTCAGCGTGGGGCACCGGCGGGACACGGCGCCAGGTCGCCGACAGCGCGAACCTGGCGCCGTCGGCGAGATGACATCCGGTCTGCGACATGGCTGGCCGGGCCGGTCACAACTCATCTGCGGCATGCGCTAAAGTCCACCCATCATGGCCATGGGGGATGCATGCTGAGGTTTTGCTTTTTCATCGTTTGTGTCATCATGCTTGCCGGAATTGTCGGGCTGGTGCGCGGGCATCTTCACCGGGTGCGTGTTCACAACCGCCGTACCGCCGGATTCATCACCGGAGCGAGTTTCCTGTGCCTGCTCGTACTCGCGGCGGCCGGGAATAAGTACGATTCGGCCGCGGTCACGTCGCTGGCGGTGTCGAGCTTGCGGAGCCCGTCCGTCAGCCCGTCCGGGTCATCGATTCCGTCCCCGGCCACGAGCCCGTCGGCCACTGTCGGGTTGCCTGTCGGCGAGGCCGTCGCAGCTGGGCCGGTGACACCGACGGCCGGCGAGATCCCGCCGGCTCCGCAACCGGCCGTAGCGGTCGCGACGA
>NZ_CAKJTR010000003.1:0-21879 GCF_917627355.1 Protofrankia sp. Cj3
GTGCGGATCGAATACTTCGACATGTCCATCGAAGCCGGGAGCGAGAATCCTGTAATGGCTCCACAGGTGTGCCGTGTAAGTGTCGGCGAACTTTCCCAGAAGCTCTCCATCAGCATCCAGAACAAGTATTCTCTTACCCATTTCCGCACCCTTCGCCCGCGCCTCAGAAATAGGGAGTGACTGGCCTGCTCAAAAGCTTACTGCACGCCCGGCCAATCGTCTATTCCTAATTTTTCACCATTGGCGTGAATACTATTTCGGCCACACCGAGCGGCATTCCAGCGGTATCGATACCACAACCATTCCAGGTGTAGTTCAGCGCTCGCACCCACCGGCCACGAACTCATTGACCTCGCAAACGTCCAGCTGGGATGTGGTCCGGCGACGGTATACAGCCGTGGGCACAACACCGCGGTGAAGGTATCCCGTCGCCGCCAGCAAGCCCCATCATCGTCTGGCAGCCCGACCAGGCCCCAGCAGGCCCCAGCAGGCCCGGGACGGAACTGCGGGCTATCCGGCTTGTGTCAGCCGGTGAAAGCTCACACCGCACCGGCCCGGTCAACATCCAAAAACCCCTGCCCGGCCGCTGACGATATCAGGGGATCACCGGCCTTCGGGCAACCATGCGGCGTATGGCCTTCAGGTAACCAACATCGCCGCGGGGCCGGCGCAGGGCGGCGCTGGCCAGCGCAGGGCGTCAACGCCGCAGCAGGCCCCGCAACCTGGACCTGGCCGGCCAGGTCTGCGCCGGGCCGTTCACCGGATAGGACGGAAACACCCGCTCGGCGGCGTCCACCAGCATGGCGACGTCCAACGGCTTGAGAAGAACACCGGCTGTGAGGATGTAATCAGCGACCCCCGCTACCGGCAGCAATACGACATCGTCGAACACAGCGAGTCCATGGGGCGGCGCGGCACGCGAGAACGCGACGACCGGTTGGACCGTGACCTGCCAGCCCTCCGGCAGTTCAGCGGCCAGCTGATCGGTAATTTCTGTACCCATCCAGGCAACCATTTCGATCATGGGCTGCAATGGCACCCGACCCGCCCACAGCCCGGCCCGGTTCTGCCGGAACGGCCCACGGTGCGCGTCCGTCTCGACCAGCCACGGTCCGGATGGTCCGATGACCAGATGATCGATATTGCTGGCGGAACCAGCAAGAGATCGATCATGAAGGACGGTGTACCCGGCGCGGGTGAGCCGCTCAAGCGCGCGTGCGGTACGCCGTTCGGCTTCGGCGTCCTCCCGCCACGACTCGATTTCCGGCGGGGAGCGATAGAACCGGACTGCCGCGACAACCAGCACAAGCATAACAAAACAGATAACTAGTTGCACTATCAAAGATACGGCCAGACTCAGCAGTGCGCCGAACACGCTGACCACAATCGTGGCGAGGGCGGCAACCACACCGGCGATCGCCGCCGCCCTGCCTACCCGGTCTTTACGTTCGACCGCGTAGAGCTGCCGGCAGCGCAGATACTCCGCCATGGCCGAGCGACCTGGCCATTGTCCATGTGACGCCCCGGTCATCATCGTCTTCCGGCCGACCAGATGACGGCCAAACCGGCCCGCGTGGCGCAAGACCCCTCACCTCCGCTGTAGACAAACCGGCCAAGCGCCGACCAGTCACAGCGCCGCGGGCTGGACGCGCGCGTCAACCATCACGGAGCGTGCCGCAAGGCCATCACCGGCCGCCACAACAAATCAGTTACACAGTGACCACCATTCCACATCCTTGCGTGTGGCCAAGGCCCGGGGAACCCTGAAGGTCGAGCTCCCGCGCGGCTGTATCGGGCTACGACGTAACGGCACAGCAGCGACCCGCACCGACCCGCGGCCAGCGACAGCTGGCCGGTCCGGACCTGGAGGGTTCATGACACGGACACAGTCAGGGAAGCCACAAGAAGATCAATATGGCACCGACGACGCGATCCGGTCAGCGGCCGATGTCCATCGCTACGCACGCCTGACCTGCCTGACCGATCAGCCACCGGGAAGCGTCGGCATCGAGACCGAGTGGTTCGTCGTCGACACCGAGTCCGTGTCACGCCCAGTGCCCCCCGCCCGAACGATGGCGGCGCTCACGGACGCCGCGGCCGGCAGCTCACCTGATCATCGGGACAGTCCATCCAACGGGGCAACCGGCGTCCCAGGACATACGACCCTGCCGGGCGGTACCCGGATCACCTTCGAACCCGGTGGCCAGCTTGAGCTGTCAGCTCCGCCGCTGCCGCTTTCCGACGCCCTGGCGCGAACGGCCGCCGACCTCGCCCGGATCCGGTCGATGCTCACCGGCGCCGGCCTCGCGCTCGTCGGGATGGGCACCGACCCCCTCCGGCCACCGCATCGGCATCTCACGACGTCCCGTTACCAGGCAATGGAACGGTACTTCCAAGCCGGCGGCGGGTCAGCGGGCATGATGATGATGTGCTCTACCGCATCCGTCCAGGTCAACCTGGACGCGGGCAGCACGGCCCAGTGGCCCGGGCGATTCGAGCTGGCACACACCCTGGGCCCGGCTCTGGTGGCCATGTTCGCAGCCTCCCCGATGCTGGCGGGGATAGCCACCGGCTACCGCTCCACCCGGCAGGCACTGTGGTCGAAGATCGACCGGAGCCGGACCCGGCCGGTGGCGACCGCTCACCAACCCGATCCGGCGGCAGCCTGGGCGGACTACCTCCTGGCGGCGAGGGTCATGCTGCTGCGGGATCCCGACGGCGGATTCCAACAGCCCCCTGCCGCGACGACGTTTGGCGAGTGGGTGGCTGGCGATAGCCAGCTGCCACGGATACCGACAGTAAGAGATCTGATTTACCATGCGACCACTGTGTTCCCACCGGTGCGCCCACGTGGCTGGCTGGAACTGCGTTACCTCGACGCCACCCCGGCGGGGAACTGGCCGGTGGTGGTCGCCGTCACCACCGCCCTGCTCGACGATGCACGTGCCGCTGACATCGCGGCCGACGTATGCCTGCCCGTCGCCCACGAGTGGGCCACGGCTGCGTTGCGGGGGCTGCGTGACGCAGCGCTGCACAAGGCCGCCAGGGCATGCGCGGGCGCGGCCCGCGACGCTCTTGGCCGCATGGGCGCCGCAACGTCCCTCCTCACGGCCGTCGACGCGTATTTCGACGCCTACGTGGAGCCGGGACGCTGCCCCGCCGACGATCTCATCGACCGGCTGGCCGAGGTCGGGCCGGCTGGTCTGCTGCGCGCCGAGATCGATCGGAACATGATCGAAAATAACAACAGGGCCCCTGGGAACGATGGATGCCCACAGGCAACGACACAGGTCGCGGAACCCACTACCACGGATGTGATCGCACTGTGACAGCAGAAGAAGGCCCACGACCGGCGGATATCGCCCAGGCGCTCGCGGACAGCAGGACGCGGAGCCTGGCCTACACCGATCTTGACGATGCCGACCTGTGGCGCCAGCACTCACCACTGATGTCGCCCCTGGTCTGGGACCTCGCCCATGTCGGCAACTACGAAGAGTTGTGGCTGCTGCGGACAGCAGCGGGGCGGCAACCGCTGCGGCCGGGCATCGACCACCTGTACGACGCGTTCCGTCATGCTCGGGCGGACCGGCCTGCCCTGCCGCTGCTCGACCCGGCACAGGCTCGTTCCTATCTGGCCGAGGTCCGCGGCAATGTCCTTGACGGCTTGGAACGCCTCGCCCCGGACGCCCTGCGCGGGCCGCTCGCGCGTCCCGCGCTGCTGGCGGGCGGCTTCGTCTACGGACTCGTGCTCCAGCACGAGCACCAGCATGACGAGACGATGTTGGCCACCCATCAGCTCCGGGTGGGTCCTCCGGTCATCGGTGACGCCGGCCCGGCCCGGGTTCCACCGGCCGGGCGGCCGGCACCAGCGCCAGAGATGCTGGTGCCGGCCGGCGAGTTCACGATGGGCACCAACGGCGACACGCCCGGACATGCCTGGGCCTACGACAACGAACGGCCCGCGCACCGGGTGTATGTCCCCGCGTTCTTCATCGACACGTTGCCGGTGTCGAACGCGGCGCAGGTGGCGTTCATCGACGCCGGTGGCTATGACGATGAACGCCTGTGGTCGGCGTCGGGCTGGGCCTGGCGATGCGAAGCGGGCCTGCGGGCGCCGGAGTTCTGGCGCCAGGAGGGAAAGAGCTGGGTGCGGCGCCGTTTCGGCCGCGAGGAACCCGTCCCGATGGATGAACCCGTACAGCATGTGTGCTGGTACGAAGCGCAGGCGCACGCGCGCTGGGCCGGTCGGCGGCTGCCCACGGAAGCGGAGTGGGAAAAGGCCTGCGCGCACGATCCCGTCACCGGGCGTTCGCGGCGTTTTCCCTGGGGGGACAGCGGCCCGACGCCGGAACAGGCCAACCTGGACCATGCCGCGTCCCGTCCGGCGCTACTTGGGGCGTACCCGGCCGGAGCCAGCGCGTACGGCGTCGAACAGATGATCGGTGACGTGTGGGAGTGGACAGCCAGCGATTTCACGGGTTATCCGGGATTCACCGCATTCCCGTACCGCGAGTACAGCGAGGTGTTCTTCCCCCGGACGTCCCCGAACGCCTACAAGGTGCTGCGCGGCGGGTCCTGGGCCACCCACCACAGCGCCATCCGGTCAACCTTCCGCAACTGGGACCACCCGATCCGTCGCCAGATCTTCACCGGCTTCCGCCTCGCCCGCGACGCCGAGATGGAAGGCTGATGCGGGTGTGTCGTCATATGGCCTGGCTCGGGACACCACGGACACTGACCTCGCTCCTTCGCGATCCGCCGCACAGTCTGCTGCGCCAGGCGTGGATGCCACGACGGATGCTGCATGGGAAGATCAACGCCGACGGCTTCGGCGTCGGCTGGTACGTCCCCACGCTGCGGACCGAGCCGGCGCGCTACCGGCGGGCGGTCCCCATCTGGACTGACGCCTCGTTCGCCTCGTTCGCTGGCGTGGTCAACTCAGGCTGCGTGCTGGGCGCGGTTCGCAACGCCACCGTGGGGATGCCGATCGAGGAGACGGCGACCGCACCCTATGCGTATGGCCGCTATCTGCTCAGCCATAACGGACGGGTGGACGTCGACGTGCTGATGAGCATGCTCGACTGGACCAGGGGCGCCCCGGCTCCTGACTCGCGCTGCGACTCCGCGCTGCTGGCCGCCGCGGTCTGGCAGCGGTTGGCCGCTGGCGTGAGCCTCGCCGCCGCCGTAGCGGAGGTGGTCGTCGCCGCGGGCCGCGCCGACGGTGCCGCCCGGCTCAATCTGCTGGCCACCGATGGTAGCCAGCTCGTCGCTACTACCTGGGGTGAAACGCTGTCCTACCGGGTATCCACGGACGGGGACGACATAGGGATGGACGTGGCCAGTGAGCCCAGCGACGACTCGAACGAATGGGTCGATCTTGACGACCATCAATTGTTGACCACCGACACACGGGATGTAACCATTAGTAATTTGATCTAGAATTCGATTACTCTCGGTTGTAAAAGCGCTCCCGGAGGTTGCATCCATGACAGCATCCAGTACCGATGTCACCGATATCGGTTCCGATGCCGGTTCCAATGTCGGTTCTGTTCTCGGTACCGGTATCGATTCTCGGGTCGGTATCGCCGCGACCGGTACCGACCCGAGAATCGTCGTCGACCGGCATCTCGCCGCATCCGACCGCGCCGCGGCGCTCGCGGCCGACGTCAGGGCTGGACTGACGGCGGACCCGAAGGAGCTGCCGCCCAAGTGGTTCTACGACGCCACCGGAAGCATGCTCTTCGATGCCATCACCCGTCTGCCCGAGTACTATCCGACCCGCGCCGAACGGGCCATCCTGACCGGTTGCGTCCAGGAGATCGCCGCCATGTCGCGGGCAGACACCCTCATCGAGCTCGGCTCCGGAACCTCGGCAAAGACCCGCCTGCTGCTCGACGCGCTGCGCCACAGCGGCCACCTGCGCAGGTTCGTCCCCTTTGATGTGGATGAAACGGTGCTCTCCCGAGCCGCCATCGCTGTCCGCGACGAGTACCCAGGGGTGACCATCCACGCGGTTGTGGGTGATTTCGAGCGTCACCTTGATCTGCTGCCCGGCATCGACCGGCTACCTGGTGCCAACCGTCGGCTGGTCGTCTTTCTCGGCGGGACGATCGGTAACCTCGCTCCGGCCCAGCGGCACGACTTCCTGACCAGCCTGCGTGCCCAGCTCAACGAGGGCGACACGCTGCTGCTCGGGACCGATCTGGCCAAGAATCCCGACCGGCTGGTCGCCGCCTATGACGACAGTGCCGGCGTCACGGCCGCGTTCAACCGCAATGTCCTGTCGGTCATCAACCACGAACTCGACGCGGACTTCGACCCGCGGGGGTTCGCCCACGTGGTCTGTTGGGACGCTGCCAATTCCTGGATCGAGATGCGGCTGCGGTCCGTGCGGGACCAGCAGATCCAGATCGGCGCGCTCGACCTGTCGGTGTCCTTCGCCGAGAACGAGCAGATGCGTACCGAAATCAGCGCCAAGTTCACCAGAGATGGGCTCACCGCCGAGTTCGCGGCCGTGGGTCTGGCCATGGTCCGCTGGTGGACCGACCCAGCCGACGATTTCGCGCTTTCTCTCTGCGTCCCGGCCTGACCCCGTCACCGGACGGGGTCAGTGCGAACAGGATCAGTGCGAACAGGATCAGCGGAGCCTGTCAGCCGCGGTCGACCAGGCAGACGTCACGAGCCGCACCAGTCGATGCCGAAGTCGCCATCGCGGCATAGGCCCGCAGCGCGGCCGGCACCGGACGCACCCGGTCCACCGGCCGGAAACCGCCGGACGCCATCAGGGCCGCCCGCCGCGCAGCCAACTCGACCGCGTCCACCAGCAGGTCCAGCCGGCGGGACGGAATATCGATCTCGATGATGTCGCCGTCACGAACCAACGCGATCGTGCCGCCGTGGGCGGCCTCAGGCGACACATGCCCGATGGACAGACCCGCGGACCCGCCGGAGAACCGCCCATCGGTAACCAGCGCGCAGGCCGGCCCGAGGCCACGCGCTTTCAGGAACGTGGTCGGGTACAGCATCTCCTGCATGCCCGGACCGCCCCGCGGGCCCTCATAACGGATGACCAGCACATCACCTGGGTGGACCCGCCCGGACAGGATTGCGTCCACCGCGTCCTCCTGGCTTTCCAGGACCAGCGCGGGGCCGCGGAAGGTCAGCCGCCCGGCCTCCACCCCGGCGGTCTTGAGCACGGCGCCGTCCGGTGCGAGCGTCCCGCGCAGCACCGCGAGGCCGCCATCCGCGGAGTAGGCGTGCGCGACGTCGCGGATGCAGCCCGAGCCGGCATCGGTGTCCAGCGACTCCCAGCGGTTGACCGAGGAGAACGGCTCGATCGTGCGCACTCCGCCCGGTGCCGCGTGGAAGAGTTCCACCGCCTGTCCGGACGGGTCCGGCCGGCGGACGTCCCAGTGGGTGAGAAACTCCGCCAGGCTTGCCGCGTGGACCGTGTGAACATCCTGGCGCAGCAGTCCGGCCCGGTCGAGCTCACCGAGGATGGCCGGTATGCCACCGGCTCGGTGGACGTCCTCCATGTGGTACTCGGAGCTCGGCGCCACCTTGCACAGGCACGGCACCGTCCGGGAGATCTCGTCGATGTCGTCCAGGGTGATGTCCACTCCGGCCTCGACCGCGGCGGCCAGCAGGTGCAGGACGGTGTTGGTCGAACCGCCCATGGCCACGTCCACGGCGAAGGCGTTGGCGAACGCGGAGCGGGTCGCGATCGAACGTGGCAGGACACTGTCGTCGTCCTTGTCGTACCACCGCTTCGCCAGGTCCACAACGGTCCGCCCGGCCTGGACGAACAGGTGGCGGCGGGCAGCGGAGGTGGCGAGGGTGGAGCCGTTGCCGGGCAGGGCGAGCCCAAGCGCCTCGGTCAGGCAGTTCATCGAGTTGGCGGTGAACATGCCCGAACACGACCCGCAGGTCGGGCACGCCGAGCGTTCCACAGCGTCCAGCTCGGCGTCGTCGACCGTGGTGTCCACTGACGCGGCAATGGCGGAGATGAGGTCCAGACCGGACCGGACAACACCGTCGGTGACAACCGCCCGACCGGACTCCATCGCACCACCGGACACGAACACGGTTGGGATGTTCAGCCGCAACGCTGCCAGCAGCATCCCCGGTGTGATCTTATCGCAGTTCGAGATACAGACGAGCGCGTCCGCGCAGTGCGCGTTGACCATGTATTCGACACTGTCCGCGATGATCTCTCGGGACGGCAGGGAGTAGAGCATCCCAGCGTGGCCCATGGCAATGCCGTCGTCCACCGCGATCGTGTGGAACTCCCGTCCCACGCCGCCGGCCTCCGCGACCGCGTCCGACACGATGCGGCCGAGGTCACGCAGGTGCACATGGCCGGGGACGAACTCGGTAAAGCTGTTCGCGATCGCCACGATCGGCTTACCAAAATCACTGTCCGTCATACCGGTGGCACGCCACAGGGCACGAGCGCCGGCCATGTTACGGCCGTGAGTGGTGGTTCGGGAACGCAGAGCAGGCATCGGGTAGTCCTCGCAGCTGATCGAGCGGGTCGCGCACGGGCCCGCAGGAGCGGAGCCGAGCACGCTCACGGCGGCCTACCCATCCCGGCCAGGCATAACGCCGGGCTGACTGGCCGCCGACGCCACCGTTCACGGATCAGGCCCGCCCGCCGCAGGGTATCAGTATCGGTTGTTGTGCCGGCGCAACCACTCCCGCCGGGCTAACCACACGATGGCGAAGGACGCGACCGTACCCAGCAGCGGGGCGACATCGTGCTCGCGTGCGGTAGCCACGAAGCGCACCTGACCGTCGGGTTCCACGAGCCGCTGGCTCAGCTGCGTCCCGACCGCGAACAGAAACAAGCTCACAACGCCCACAATGACGTATCCAGTGCGGAACAGGCTGTACACGCCGATCCGGCGACGGGGCACGGCAGCCCGGAACAACATCGCGGGGATCGTCCGCCCCAGGATGCCGAAGAACGTCGCGAACACCGGGGCGAAGAGGAAGTAGTTGACGAAGGTGCTCACGGCAGGTCGGTCACATGTTCCACGGTAGGCGGCTGCGCGAAGAAGGAGCCCAAAGCCGCACGCCAGCGGACGAAGCGAGCGGACTCCCGGAAGGTCACCACATGCGCATCGAGGTTCTCCCACTCGACCAGCAGAACGAACCGCGACGGTGACTCAACTCCGCGGGTCATCCGCGCCGACCGGCAGCCAGGGCAGGTAGCGAGCTCAGCGACGACCGAGCGGTAGGCATCGATGAACTTCGCCTCCTCACCGGGCGTGACATCGAAGCGCGCGACCTCCAGCACCGGCGCAGCATCCGAGGCGTTTTCGGGAGCGGTCATGAACGCAAGTCTGGCATGCGCGTTACGCCTGGGAACATCCGTTGGGCATCCCGGCGACGGCGGGGGAGCCGCCACCTGTTCGGCACGTCCGCACCCGGCCCCGACAACCGCCTTCATCGTCAAGCGGGACCGCGCTCAGCCAGCAGAGCGCCCACCTTCGCACCCACCGCGGCACGCGGCAGACAAGACCGCAATAATCAAGCGACTGCAAAAGTCTTGCAAAAGACTATCTGTGCTGGTTACCGTCGACCGACCCGTCCGCCCGCCTGCCCCCGCTGCCTGGCCGGCAGAGCCGGAACGGAAAACGGCGGGGCCGCGGCGAGGCCGCGAACGCAAGGGGAAAGATCATGACTGTGGATGCCGGCACCGTGTCGAAAGCCGTACCGCTGTACGAGCGGATTCGCCAGGCGCTCGGCCCGCGGGAGTGGGCGACGATCGCGGGCATGACCGCGGTCATCGTCGGGCTGCATGTCATCGGCTGGTTCACCCTTGTCGCGGTCATCGCCCCGCACCACTACCGCTTCGGCACTCACAGCCAGGTGTTCGGCGTCGGACTGGGTCTGACCGCTTACACCCTTGGCCTGCGGCATGCCTTCGACGCCGACCACATCGCCGCGATCGACAACACCACCCGTAAGCTGATGGCCGACGGTCAGCGGCCCATGTCGGTCGGCTTCTTCTTCTCGCTCGGCCACTCCACGATCGTGTTCGCCCTGGCCTTTCTGTTCAGCATCGGTGTGCGCTCGCTTGCCAGTGAGGTCTCCGACGACGGTTCAGCCCTGCACGACGTCACCGGCTGGATCGGCACCACCGTCTCCGGTGGCTTCCTCTACGTCATAGCCAGCATCAACCTGGTCATCCTCGTCGGCATCGTGAGGGTGTTCCGCGACATGCGCCGCGGCGAGTACGACGAAGCCAGGCTGGAGGAACAGCTCAACTCCCGCGGGCTGATGAACCGTTTCCTTGGCCGCTTCACCAACGCGATCACCCAGTCGTGGCAGATGTACCCGCTCGGCGTCCTGTTCGGCCTCGGTTTCGACACCGCCACCGAGGTCGCCCTGCTCTTCCTCGCCGCCGGTGCCGCCGGCGCCGGGCTGCCCTGGTACGCGATCCTGGTACTGCCCATCCTGTTCGCCGCCGGCATGAGCCTGCTCGACACCATCGACGGCTCGTTCATGAACTTCGCCTATGGCTGGGCGTTTTCCAAACCGGTCCGCAAGGTCTACTACAACATCGCCATCACCGGTCTGTCCGTCACGGTCGCCTTCATCATCGGCAGCATCGAACTGCTCGGCATCCTCGCCGAAAAGGCCAAGCTCACCGGCGGCTTCTGGGACTGGATCTCACATCTGGACCTGAACATCGTCGGCTACTTCATCGTCGGCCTGTTCGTCGCCACCTGGGTCATCGCGCTGCTGGTGTGGAAGTACGGCCGCATCGAGGAGAAATGGTCCGCCGGCCTCCGTGACGGCGCCCAGGCCGAGCCCGCGGGCTGAACCTCCACGACCCGGCCGCTGGCGCGACCGCCGATACGAGATGCACGACTCGGCGAACACTGTTCGGGTGCTTGATTTTCACACCATCCCGCTACCTACGGCACGTGGCCGCGCGCGGGCATCGGTCCAGATCTTTGCTCCCGCTCAACTGGCCATGTCGACAAAACGGGAGTAGTGGCCCTGAAAAGCGACGGTGACGGTGCCGGTCGGGCCGTTACGATGCTTGGCGACGATCAGATCGGCCTCGCCCGCACGGGCTGACTCCTTCTCCACCGTATCCTCCCGATAAAGAAGGATCACGGCGTCCGCGTCCTGCTCCAGCGACCCCGACTCGCGAAGGTCGGAGATCTGCGGACGCTTGTCCGCACGCTGTTCCGAGGCGCGGTTCAGCTGGGAGATCGCCACCACCGGGACATCGAGTTCCTTGGCAAGAAGTTTCAGCGAACGCGATATCTCGCTGACCTCCTGCTGACGGTTTTCGGTTCGCTTCGGCGACGACATCAGCTGCAGGTAGTCAAGGACGATCATCCGTAGGTCGTTGCGCTGTTTGAGCCGCCGGGCCTTCGCCCGGATCTCCATCATGGTCAGGTGCGGGCTGTCGTCGATGAACAGGGGAGCGTCGGCGACCTCGCCCATCCGGCGGGCGAGGCGGGCCCAGTCCTCGTCGGTGAGGCGGCCGGTACGGATGCTCTGAAGCGATACCCGTGCCTCCGCCGACAGCAATCTCATGGTGATCTCCATCCGGCTCATCTCGAGCGAAAAGATCACAGATGTCATGCTGTTACGGATCGACGCGGCTCGGGCAAGATCTAGACCGAGGGTCGACTTCCCGACGGCGGGCCTGGCCGCGATGATCCACAACTGGCCACCGTGCAGCCCATTGGTCAGCTCGTCCAAGTCATTGAAGCCGGTGGGAACCCCGGTCAGTGACCCGTTGTGCCCCTGGATGGCTTCGATCTCCTCCAAAGCGGGATTGAGCAGCTCACCGAGGGGCGCGTAGTCCTCACTCGAACGACGTTCAGTGACCTCGTAGACGGCGGCCTGAGCACGGTCGACGATTTCGTCGACGTCCTGCGCGGGGCCGAAGGCGAGCTGGACGATACGGGTGCCGGCCTCCATCAGGCGACGCAGAACAGCCTTCTCCGCGACGATGCGGGCGTAATAGCCGGCATTTGCCGCCGTCGGCACACTTGAGATGAGGGTGTGCAGGTATGCCGGCCCACCCACCCGCTCAAGCAGCTCCCGCCGGCCGAGTTCGGCCGCGACGCTGATGACGTCAGCCGGCTCACCACGGCCGTACAGGTCGCCGATGACGCCGTAGACCGTGCCGTGCGCGGGCCGATAGAAGTCACCCGCGGCGAGTACCTCCACGACGTCCGCGATCGCGTCCTTCGACAACAGCATGCCGCCCAGCGCGCTCTGCTCAGCAGCAAGATCATGAGGTGGGATGCGATCGAAGTCGACCGACCCGCCCGCACCACTCCGAGCGCGGTCAATATCGGTCAGTGTCATGACCACCCCCTGCCATGCGCCTTGTCGTGACCGCCGCTTGTGTCGCAACCACCGCTTCGAGCATCTCGACCGTCGAACATATGTTCGACGGTCGAGATGGTTCTGTCAATCCTCCGCCCTCCGCCCAGCAGCCACACCCAGCCGACCGGCCAACCCCAGGGAACAGTCCAGCCAGCGGCGCCGACTGTACGGGGGTGCGCTCCAGGAGCCCAAATAGTTATCCACAGGAACTGTGGATAAGACCTGTGGATAAGACCGAAAGTCTTGGGGACAGCATCAGGACAAGTCCCCTGAAGCTGTGGATAACCAACTGAAGGACAGATCGTCCAAGCCGAAGTCACGGCCTGGTGGGCATGGGCGCCATCCACCGCCTGTGGACAGAAGAAATCCAGAATTCGATCATCGTGTGCCTCGTGCCCCCGAAGATCAACAATGGATCTGGCGCCGACAGAGAACAACAGCACGAAGGGTGACCACGATGTAACATCAACCGACCGATCCAGCGGCCAGCAGCCAACACCGTGGTCACCCAAGCCGCCTGCTTCAAACCTGCCTTGATCTTCTCAGACAGATCTTCTCAGGCAGAGATGACGTCCAGACGGACGGTCGCGACGACGTCCGAATGCAGGTGCACCGAAACCGTGTGGGCACCTAGTGACTTGATCGGCTTCGGTAGCTCCACCCGCCTGCGGTCCAGGTCCGGACCGCCTGCCGCGGCGACCGCCGCCACCACGTCCGCTGCCGTCACCGAGCCGAACAACCGGCCTTCCTTACCCGCCCGGCTCACCAGTTGGACGGACAGGCTGGAAAGCTGGCCGGCAATCTCCTTGGCATGCCCGAGGTCCCGGACCTGCCGGGCCGAGCGGGCCCGGCGGATCTGAGCGATCTGCTTCTCGGCACCCCGCGTCGCCACGATCGCGTACCGACGGGGGATGAGGTAGTTACGCCCGTAGCCGCCAGCGACGTCGACCGTGTCACCGGGGCTACCGAGGCCGGGTACCTCCTGAGTGAGGATCAGCTTCATCGCCATGCTCCTCAGCGAGCCGTCGAGGTGTAAGGCAGCAACGCCATCTCGCGGCTGTTCTTCACCGCGATCGCCACGTCACGCTGATGCTGACTGCAGTTGCCGGTGACTCGCCGGGCACGGATCTTACCGCGGTCAGAGATGAACTTCCGCAGCAGCGAGGTGTCCTTGTAGTCGATGTAGTCACTCTTGTCCTTGCAGAACGCGCAAACCTTCTTCTTCGGTTTGCGCACGGCCGCCTTGGCCATCGTGCGCTCCTAATATGTCTGTGGGTTTGACCGGCCCCTAGAACGGGGGTTCCTCGGAGTAGGCTCCGGCGGGCGCGGACCACGGGTCGTCAACGGCGCCACCGCCGTAGCCCGAGCCGCCACCAGCGGGAACGGGGGCGCCGTAGCCACCAGCTCCGGCAGGCCCGGCAGGCCCGCCGGACGCTTGCGGTGGCCCGCCATAGCCGCCAGCAGGGCCAGCGGCCGGCCCGCCATACCCACCGCCGCCACCGCGACTGGCCTTGACGACCTTCGCGGTGGCGTACCTCAGCGAGGGACCGATCTCCTCGACGTCCAGCTCGACCGAGATGCGCTCGTTACCCTCACGGTCGGTCCACTTCCGCTGCTTGAGCCGGCCCTGCACGATGACCCGGGCGCCCTTCTGCAGCGACTCGGCAACATGCTCCGCGGCCTGCCGCCAGATGGAACAGCGCAGGAACAGCGCGTCCCCGTCCTTCCACTCGTTGGTGGTCCGGTCGAGGGTCCGCGGCGTCGAGGCCACGGTGAAGCTGGCGACCGCGGCGCCGTTGGGCGTGAACCGAAGCTCAGGGTCGTTCGTCAGGTTTCCGACTACCGTGACAACTGTTTCGCCGGCCATGAAACCAAATCCCCTCAGGCCGCGATCTTACGTCGAGGCTTCTTCTCGGGAAGCCGGATCACCTTGGTACGGATCACCGATTCGTTGAGAACGAGCTGGCGGTCGAGCTCGGCGACCACCGCCGGCTCGGAATACAGGTCGATGACGGCGTAGATGCCCTCAAAGCTCTTGCGGATCTCGTAGGCCAGCCGGCGCCGGCCCCAGACATCAACCTTCTCGACGACGCCGCCGCTGGAGCGGACGACGGTCAGATACTGGTCCAGAGACGGCGCGACCGTGCGTTCCTCGAGATCCGGCTCAAGGATGACCATCAGTTCATAATGCCGTGGCAAGGGTGAACCCACCTCCTGTGGACTCGGGCGGCCACGGACAGTTCCGTGGCAGGAGGACAAGCCGCGTATCCGGTCACCCGTACGTGGAACACGCGCGGGCCAACAAGCGGCAACCTCGCAAACACTACTCGATGCGGCTCGGCCCGCGGGCCGCCGCTCGCTGCCCATCCATCGCCGCGCGATGGATGGGTGCCCCGGCTCGTCGGTCAACGCCCAGCGCATCCGGCGGCGACCACCTAGCGGCGACGACCACCCGCAGCCCGGCGCTGACCAATCCGATGACAACCGTGAGCGCAAGCACCACGAGCAGGCCACGCAGGTGCCGATCAGGCGACGGCCAGATCACACCAACCACGGTCACGCCCAGGGCCGCGGCGAGGCAGACGCAGGTGACGACCGCCACAGCGAGGCTCCCCAACTGTCCGCGAGGTGAAGATCTGGGGAACGGAGCTCCAGGCGGGCTCAGTCGACCCACTGACCCTGGGTGAAGGCAATGACAAAGACTGCCATGACCGGCGCACACAGCCAGCTGTAGGCCGGCCGCACCCAGGGCCGCCGGATCGCGACACGGCCAAGCAGCAGGTACATCGGGAAAGCGACCAGCATTGTCCGGATCCCTGAGGCGAAGTAGTTCGAGCAGCTCATCAACAGGGTCGCGGCACCGACGAAGGCAGCCTCACCTATCTGAGCGGACCGCACAAGCGCCACGGTCAGCACGACTCCGAGGACGACAGCGGCCACCTCGCCGCGCCAGAACCAGGCGAACGCCGATGACTGCGACGTGTCGAAGGCAGCGTGCCAGGTCGTCCGCCATCCCACCCACGGCCAGTCGATCTCCCGGTGCCAGCCGACCCGCATCGCCTCGGCGTAGGAGTCCCACCGGCCGGTCCGGACCCGGAGGTAGGTGACAAAGCCGAGCACGGGCAACGGGGGCAGCGCGAGCGCGAGTCCCGGCAGCGCGAACACCGGCAGGCCCGCACGCCGCCGGCCGACGACATACTGCACCGCCAGCGCGAAGCAGAAGGGGATTCCGGTGACCCTGGTCGATGCGGCTCCCGCGCCGAGCAGACCGGCGGCCCACCAGTGCTGGCGGCGCGCGGCGAGCCAGGACGTTGTGGCGAAGCCGAGAAAAATCGCCTCGGAGTATCCGGCGCAGAGGAACACCGCGTAGGGGAACAGCAACAGCGCGAGGACAGCGAAGTCCGCGGCGCGGCGGTCCGGGCCACCCGGAGCTGTCCGGCGCCGGTTGCCAGCGGACACCGGTCCGGTTCCGGCGGACACCGGTCCGGTCGCGGTGGGCACCACCGGTCCGGTCGAGATGGCCAGCTGTCCGGCCGCGGCGTCATCGATCTGCAGCTGCCAGATGGCCGCCACAGCCACTGCCCCCGCGACGAAGGAGACCACCATCCCCGCGACCGTCCAGTCACCAAAAACCAGATGAGCGAGTCGCATCGCGAGCGGGAAACCGGGAAAGTCCACCTCGGTGTGATCAGCGTACTTCGGGGACTCGTATCCGAAACGCGCGACCTTGGTGAACAGCCCGACATCCCACCGGTTCCACAACGTCGACAGGGTCGGCAGATTAGCGCTCGGCTGACCGGACAGCGCCCGGGATGCGGCCAACGACAGCAGGATGACCGTGATCCGGCTGGCGAACCAGACCGGAAAGGTCGCCCGGACGGCTTCCGGGAGCCGGTCCAACCACGACCGGACCGTGCCGGCCAAAGCGGGCCAGGGCGTGCCCGCGCCCTGAGCCGACGCACGGCCTGGCTCGGGCGTGAGCCCGGCCCCGGACCGCGTGGCCGCACCGGAATCCGGCGCGGCGTCACCAGAGTGATCAGATAGCGGGTCTCCCGACGTCAGGGCCATCAAACGGTCCCGACAGCCGCGGCCCACCCGCCCGGATCGGGCTGGGTGACGGCCAGGTCGTCAGGCCGGGGTTCGGCGTCCGCCGCGACGCGCGCGGCCCGCCGGCCGCGGCGGTCCGCGGAGCCGTCGAGTACCCCCCCGGCCGGGTCGTCCGCCTCGGCCGCGACGCGAACCACGTCCAGTTCGGGGCGCAGGATCTCGCGAATGACCAGCGAAGCAAACACACACAGAGTGAGGTCGCGGATGACGACGGCACTGACGAACCAACCGCGGTCGATCCCACTCGCTCCGTTGGTGTCGTTGTAGACGAAGTGCAGGAAACGGGTGAGCAGCACGTAAGCCTCGCTGGCCTGCCAGGCCAGGAAGGCCGGCCAGCGAGGCCGGGCCAGCGCCGCGGGCGGCACCAGCCACAGCGTGTACTGCGGCGAGAAAACCTTGTTCGTCACCAGGAACACGGCAACCGTGAGAAACAGCAGCTGGGGCAGGCGCGGCCGCCGGGGCGCGAACCATCCCAGCGCGGCTATACCGAGAAGAAGTGACCCCAGCACGACCATCGAAACGATATTGAGCGTGCCGGTGGGGATGCCGTGCTCTCGGACATCGGTCAGTAGCACCGGGGCCAAGACCGCGACCAGCAGCCATCCGGTGAACGCCGCCAGCGCGACCACTAGTCGCCAGGCCGGCCAACGCGAGGCCGCCGCGAAACCGACGGCGGCCAGCGCGATCCCGGCCACCAGCATGATGATCAGATGGACGGCGCCGAACATGCGGGGCGAAAAGGAGCTGGCCAGCCAGGTGGTCGCGAAAGCCAGCGAGTCCCAGTCCGGGCCGCGCCCGGAGTTGAGGTCGACGAAGCGCAACATCGCGTTCGTCCCGTCACCCCAGTGGCCACCGATCCTGGCGAACCAGTCGCCACCGGCCCACAGCGTCCCCCAGATACTGTCGCCCACCCGCTCGTCACCCTTGAAGTACCCGGCGATCAGCCAGAGCGGCCCCCACACCGCCGCGGCAGTCGCCACCGTGGCCACCAGGGTACGGACAAAGGACCGGAGCATGCCCGCACGCAGAGTGAGCACAGCCAGCGGCAGCAGGAACAACAGCGGGTAGAACTTCGTCGCCGCGCCCAGCCCGATCAAGATGCCGGCGAGCGTGGGCGCACGGCGTGACCAGGCCAGCAACCCCCCGGCGGCGAACGCCACCGCCAGGATGTCCCAGTTGGTCATGAGATGGAGCAGCAAAACGGGAGCGAGCGCGACCAAGGCGGCGTCGAAGACCCTCGCCCGACCCGCGGCCAGCGCCGTGCAGAACACCGTGGCGCAGGCCGCCACCAGGAACAGCAGGGCTGTGACATCGTAAAAAGTCGCCGTGCGCTGGTCGATCGTGTATCCGGCCACGACCTGTCTGCCGGCGTCATCGCGGTACACCGGCCGCGACGGCGAGGCGAAACCGGCGACCGATGACGCGAGCTGCATGGCAGCGCCAATCAGCGGCGGGTACTCAGTGGGGTAGTCGAGGAAGGGCCGCTTGCCGTTGGCCAGCCCCTCCTGACCGTACAGGGCGACTACGTCCGAATAGCACATCCGCGTGTACTGGTACTCGTGCGACCAGTTACGGGTGTCCCGGCAGGGCGCCTTCTGGGCGTAAGCCAACAGGCACATCGCGACGGTGAAGGCCATGAGTACCCGCAGCGGCGTCCACCAGCTCCGATCGACACCGATGCGGGCGTGTGCCCCGGGCGGGCCACCGATGATCATGCTCGCACCGGCAACCACCGGGTCCTCCTTCGACGGGCACACCCGTCGAAGGGATGCCGTCGGCCGGGACACTTCGGGGCCTGTCCCAGGATGCGTCTCCCGGCGTGCGCTAGCCATGGGTCATTCTCACCCGGGCCACACGCCGCACCTGGACCGCATGCCTCCCACGCGAGGCGCGTCTCGCACTGGCAGCACTGGCACGCCCGTCGGGCTCCATGAACTCACCCAAAAGGCGTCGGA
Source organism: Protofrankia sp. Cj3 (assembly GCF_917627355.1). NCBI lineage: Bacteria > Bacillati > Actinomycetota > Actinomycetes > Frankiales > Frankiaceae > Protofrankia > Protofrankia sp. Cj3. Next base: position 18,426 of record NZ_CAKJTR010000003.1, read on the forward strand.
AATGTAATATTGTTATTATTGCTACCATTATTGTTATTGGATGACTGCTTGGCCTTTGGTGTCGTTGTCGCTGACACCAGCCCAGGTGGGGTAGTCGCACCAGCGGTGGGCGAACTTTCCGGGATCGGTCGCGACTGGGTGGGGGAGATCGATACCGCCGCTGTGGATGTCGGCCCAGGCAGCTGCGGGACGGTCGGCTCCGGAGTCGGCGACGGTGAGGCGTTCGTGACCGTCCCAACATACTTCGGTGCGGCAAAAGCCTGTGGCGCTACGCCGCTCAGCGCGCCGTCCATGAAGGCCTTCCAGACCTTGGCCGGATAACCACCGCCATAGACACCGCTCATAGCCCCGGGGATGCCGACCAGCGCGGTCGCCTTGCTGACGCCACCGTCGCCCCGGAACATGTTCACGCAGGCCGCCAGCTGTGGCACGTAGCCGCAGAACCAGGCGGTACGGAAGTTGTCGGTGGTACCTGTCTTGCCCGCCGCCGGACGGCCGTCGGCCAGCTGGGCGGCCTTGCCGGTACCGTCCTTGATCACCGATTGCAGAGCGTAGGTCACGTCCGCGGTCACGCTCGCGGACAGAGCATTCGTCGATCTCCTCGGACCCTCGTAGATAACCTTTCCCTTACCGTCGACGACCCGGTCGACGAGATGCGGGGGGATGGCCTTCCCTCCATTCGCGAAGGTGCTGTAGACCGCGACCATGTTCTTGGCCGTGATGCCGTCCCGGCCGAGGGTCACTCCGGCGTCGTCGGTGAGCGCGACGTCCTTGGACACACCGAGGGCACGCGCGGTGGAGATCACGTTGTCGATTCCAGCGGTGATACCCAGCGGTACGAACACGGTGTTGATGGATTCCGCGGTTGACTTGATCAGATTGGGGTAGCCGAAGTTGCCGTGTTCCTCGTCGTTGTGAACGACATACGTACCGCTGCCATCGGCGGCGTTTCCGGGGATCTTGAGCACGTCCGGGGCCTCGTAGGTCGAGTTCAGGCTTGCGCCGTGCGTCAGGGCCGCGGCCAGGGTGATCGGCTTGAAGGTCGACCCAGGCGGCACCTGCGCCTCCGAGACGTTGTCCTCCCAGAAGGTCTGGCCGTTCGTGCCCTTGCCGTAGATCGAACCGCCGTACCAGGCAAGTACCCGGCCGCTGCTCGGTTCGACGGCGACCAGCCCGGTCCGCAGGTCGGGCACGGCGGCATAGGGCTTCTGGAGCACGTTCGTGACGGCGAGGTAGGCGGCGGTCTGGCGGCCCTGGTCGATGCTGGTCTGGATGCGCAGACCCTGCAAGTTGATCTGCTGCTCGGTGATACCGGCGGCGATCAATTCGTCCTTGACCTGGTCACGAATGTAGGCGGCCTGCGGCGATGAGACCGCCAGCCCGTTGGACCTGTCCCGTTCCTTGGTCACCGGAGGCTTCTTGTCGGGACCCGCGCGGGACGGGTCCAACCATCCTTTGGCGACCATCGTGTCGATCACCTCGTGCCAACGGCGTTCCGCGGCGACCGGGGTCACTCTCGGGTCGAGCGCGTTCGGAGAACGGATCAGCCCGGCGATGACCGCGCCCTCCTCCGCGGTGAGGTCCTTGGCGGGCTTGTCGAAATAGGTCTTGGCAGCGGCCTCGATGCCATAGCATCCGCGCCCGAAGTAGATCGTGTTCAGGTAGAACTCCAGCACATCGTCCTTGGAGTACTGCTGATCGATCTTGATCGCCATGGCGATCTCTTTGAACTTCCGGGAGAAGGTCCGCTCCTGGGTCAGGTAGGCGTTCTTGGCATACTGCTGAGTGATCGTAGAACCACCCTGGGCGATCTCACCACCACGGAGGTTCACCCAGATCGCTCGAGCGATTCCCTTCGGGGAGATACCGGGTTCGCTGTAGAAGTTCTTGTTCTCGGCGGCGAGCACCGCGTGCTGGGCGTCCACCGACACCTGGGAAAGCGGTACGTTCGTCCGGTTGACCGTACCGATCTTGGCGATCTCGGTCCGGCCGTCGGCGTAGGTGATGACCGACGTCTGTTCGGCGGTGTTGACCGTGGCTGGCAACGGCACTTTCGTGAAGGCCAGGACCACCGCCACCAGGGCTGCGATCATCAGCACACTGAACAACAGCCCAAGCAGGACGAGTCGACGCAACCACCGAGGACGGTTTCGCCAGAACATCGGACCGTGTTTCCCCTGACCTCTGCGGACCGTGGGCTCGGCCGCGCGGCGGCCCGCGCGGCCGGGCGGGCTGTCGCCACCCCGATCGAGGGCCTCGACCGCCGACGTGGCGAACACGTCATCCGGGCGGGGACGGCGCACGTAGGTGGTGGAGCTGGCAGTGCGCTCGCGTACGCCGATGCGGTCCATCGCGGCCCGGTCGGTCGTGTCGTACAGGCTGCTGGTGGCCCCGCCCCATCCGTCGGGACCGGGATGGTCCCGGCCAGCCGGGGCATGGCGGATCTGGGTACGCCCGTTGTCGTCATCGCGCGGGTGCGCATCCCGATCGTAGGGTGGCCTCACTGACTGTCCCGTCCGTCGCGACAGGGGGTAGAAGACCCCGCATGGTCGGTGGCTGACAAAAGACGCTACGCCGTCCTTCAGGAGCGCACCCACACCGCCTCCGGCAAAACCGCTTCCACGACGGAGTCACCAGTGGGCCGGACACCTTGCCGACAGCTCGCCAACCGGCGGCCTCGGGACGGCCCGCGCCAGCCGCATGCGGAGAAGTGCGCTCACGTGGTCCTGACCGGCTAGTCAGCTGTGCGCCGGCTGCTCCCTCGGCGTGCGCGGGGCTGGCCGGTCCCGATCACAAAGGACGTAGTCAGGTGGTTCCAGCCACAGCAGGTGCAGACCTCCACCACATAGACGTTCAGTTCGCTAAACCGTTGTTCCAGCTCCGGTAGGTCCCTGGTGGCCCGGACCCGACCAGAGCTCACGCCGAGCTCGTCACCGTAGGTGTAGGTAACGTTGATCAAAGGGTCGTTCCGACAGACCGGGCAGCGCCGGGCAGCCGGCTCGCCATGGTACTTGGCCGCTCGGAGCAGGTACGGATGGGCGTCACAGACGTCCGTCGTCGACACTCTGCCCGCGTGCAGATCAGCGAGCGTCGCTCGCCGGGCGAGCGCGTAGTCGATAACCGACCGTGGGCGCATGGCAAAAACGGTACGCCGGATGCCGCGTCTCGGCAGACGGTCCGGACAGATGCGTCAGCGGTACCGGAGAACCCCTGAACACGGCGTGTCACAGGCCGCCAGTTGACCATCTCGCCGTTGCGTACCAGACATCCGTTGTTGCCTTGGATTCCCCGAAGTGGCATCCTCGATGTATCGGAACGATATGTCTGACACTCTGATCATAACTGCTTAGAGCGCCCGGCAATAGGAGCGTGGATCAAGGAGCGGGGCTGGGGTGCGTGCATCGCGAGGCGACGGAGACAGCCACCGGAGGTGTTGGGTGGCGACCGACGAGCC
>NZ_CAKJTR010000003.1:22013-27306 GCF_917627355.1 Protofrankia sp. Cj3
TCCCCTATTGCCGGTCGCTCTTAATCGTAATCACTGGATCACAACAGCTGGATCACAACAGTCAGCTCAGTCACGGTGGAGGGAGTAGCGATGTTGGAGTTGGCCGTCCTCGCGTTGCTCTCGGAAAGTCCGATGCACGGCTACGAACTGCGAAAACGACTGAACACCGTGCTGGGTACCTTCCACCGTTTCAGCTACGGGTCGCTGTACCCGTGCCTGCGCAAGCTCGCGGCCGAGAGCTACGTCACCGCCGACGGCCCCACTGCCGCGGGTCGCCTCGGCGGTCGCAGCCGTGTCGTGTACACCCTCACTGCCGAGGGCAAGGAACGCCTCGCGGCCCTTCTCGGTGAAGGCGGTCCGTCCTCCTGGGAGGACGAGATGTTTGGGATCCGCTTCGCCTTCTTCGGTAAAACCGATGCGGCTGTCCGGCTGCGCATCCTTGAAGGCCGGCGCGGACGGTTGGAGGAACGACGGGAGAAGGTCCGGTCCGCGCTGACCAGGACCCGCGAACGGTTCGACTCCTACACGCTCGAGCTTCAGCGTCACGGTCTCGAGTCCGTCGAGCGCGAGGTCCGCTGGCTGACCGAACTGATCGAGACCGAGCGGGCGCAGGCACCGCCCACAGGGGTGCCCCCAGACATGTCCGCACAGACGGCGCGGCCCGGGGCGACACAGCCACCGGCTCGGGAGGACAACGGCGACGGGGCTCCGCCCACCGGCTGACGGGCAGGTGCCTCTGATCTCGCGTCGTCGTCGTAACCACCAGCGGCCCGGCCATCACCAGCAGCATCCACAACCAGCATCACTTCACACACAGCCAAAGGGAGCAGACCGTCATGGGTTCGGTACGTGTCGCTATTGTCGGTGTAGGCAACTGCGCCGCATCCCTCGTCCAGGGGGTCGAGTACTACCGCGACGCTGATCCGTCGGCGCGGGTGCCGGGCCTGATGCACACCCAGCTTGGCAACTACCACGTCCGGGACCTTGAGTTCGTCGCGGCGTTCGACGTCGACGCGAAGAAGGTCGGGCGTGACCTGTCCGAGGCGATCGTCGCCAGCGAGAACAACACCATAAAGATCATCGATGTACCACCGCTCGGCATCGCTGTCGCCCGCGGTCACACCCTGGATGGCCTTGGCCGCTACTACCGCGAGACGATCGCCGAGTCCGATGAGGAACCCGTGGACGTAGTGGCCACCCTGCGTGAGGCCCGTGTGGACGTCCTTGTCTGCTATCTTCCTGTCGGCTCCGAAAACGCGGCGAAATTCTATGCCCAGGCCGCGATCGACGCGGGCGTCGCCTTCGTCAACTGCCTTCCGGTGTTCATCGCGAGCCGGTCCGAATGGGCGGAGAAGTTCCGCGCGGCCGGGCTGCCAATTGTCGGCGACGACATCAAATCGCAGGTCGGCGCCACCATCACCCATCGCGTACTGGCAAAACTGTTCGAGGACAGAGGCATCGTCCTGGACCGCACGATGCAGCTCAACGTCGGCGGCAACATGGATTTCAAGAACATGCTCGAGCGGGAGAGGCTGGAGTCCAAAAAGATTTCCAAGACGCAGGCGGTGACGTCTCAGCTCTCCCACGACATGGGCCGAGAGAACATCCACATCGGTCCGTCCGACTATGTCTCCTGGCTGGACGACCGCAAGTGGGCCTATGTCCGCCTCGAGGGACGAGCCTTCGGGGATGTGCCGCTGAACCTGGAGTACAAACTCGAGGTCTGGGACTCGCCGAACAGTGCCGGTGTGGTCATCGACGCGGTCCGCTGCGCCAAGATCGCCCTTGACCGGGGGGTCGGCGGGCCGCTGCTCGCCGCATCCTCGTACTTCATGAAGTCACCACCGGAGCAGTACCGTGACAACGTTGCCCGTGACAAGGTGGAGGCATTCATTCGCGGCGAGTAGGACAAGCCGCGAAGGCACCGAGGGGGCCGGCCATCCGGAGGGGGTGGCCGGCCCCCCTTCTTCGTCGCTTCTTTCGCCGCCTTTTCCATGCTTTTCCGCTACCCATCGCCAGCTGTCACGGTCAGCCATCATGGCCGGATCACTGTCCCGGCGGGCCGGAGAACCGTGTGATCATAATTCTTTCGCGCGTCCGGAGGCCTCGAGCGAGATGGCGGGCGCCGTTGTCACCGAGGCAGGCGGCGCGGTGGTCGTGGGCAGCGGGCCAAAGCGCGGTTCATCCGGATCGGACGGACCGGATGAACCGGACGCGCGCGTACGCAGGTACAAGAGCGCACACACGATGTAACCGACACCGGCGGCCACCACCATAACCGTTGACCTGCCGGTGGCCGGTAGGGTGATCGCCGCGAGCGCGGCAGCGGCCACATAAGCGACGTTGAACAGAAGATCATACAAGGCGAAGACGCGTCCCCGGTAGGCGTCGTCAATCTGTTCCTGCACGACCGTGTCAACACAGATCTTGCTGGCCTGGGCCGCGAACCCGATCGGTACCGATGCGGCGATCAGCAGCGGCGAGGTGAACGGAAGACACAGAACGATCTCGACAACGCCAGCGGCGAGCAGGACGAGAACAATCCACATCTGCTTGCCAATCCGCCGGGTCACCCGCGGTGTCACGAACGCGGCCGCGACCGTTCCCACCCCACCGGCTGTCACCAACAGCGCGAGGCCTCCCAGTCCTCCGTCCGCACCCGTGAAGTAGTTACGGTAGAGCAAGATTGCCATGACCGAGGTCAGACCGTACGACGCCCGGGACCCGGTGAGCGTGGCCAGAGCGTACCGGGCCGGCGTCCGCCGCCACAGATGGCCCGCACCGTCCGCCAGTTCCGCGACCACCTGTCGAACCTCGCTGAGAACGCCCTGCCCAGGCGGTGCGGCCAAGGGGCCGAACTCGCCCCGGCCCGCGCGGGTGGCGGTACCCGCGGCCACCAGGTAGATCATGCCGGCGAATGCGGCCACCAGCGCGACACCCGCGTCGTCCCCACCGATCAGCCCCCGCAGACCGCTGCCGATGCCGGCACCGATGAGGGTCGCGAGTGTCCCGGCGGTGGTCGACAGCGCGTTCGCCGTGACGAGCCCTCCCTCGGCGACGACAACCGGCAGACCCGCGGACAGCGCGGCAAGCACGAACCGGTTGACACTGACCACCGCCAACGCGGCCGCGTAGAAGTCAGCACCGGTATGCCCGGCGGCGATCAGCACGACGAGCAGGCCGAGCAGGACTGCCCGGACCAGCGCGCAGACCACCAGCACCCGCTGCCGTGACACCCGGTCGAGCACGATCCCGGCGAACGGCCCGATAACGCTGAACGGCAGGACAACGATCGCAAGCGATGTTGCGAGCGCCGCCGCGGAGGTGGCTCGCTCCGGCGAAAACAGCACATAGCTGACCAGGGTCGCCTGGAAGACGCCGTCCGCGGCCTGTGAGGTCAGTCGGGAGGCGAAGAGCCGCCGGAATCCGGTCAGCTCGAACAGTTGTCGCAGATCTCCGGCCCGCGCCACACCACGAGCCTACGGACCCACCCGGCCGCCGGCCGCGCCGTACCCCTCCAACACTCCCTCCGGCCTCCGCTGACACGGCCGGAGCGGGCGCCGCCCCGGGGGGTTTGGCTGGGTGCCCGCGGGGCGGCGCTGTGACACGGGTTGACGGCCGGGGCCGGGCGGCTGCGCTCAGCGTAGGGAGCCATCTTCTGGACGAGACGGTGAGAGCCGAGGTTGTAGCCGTTGTCCGAGGTGAAGACAAGATAAGTGGCAGTCTGGCGCCGGCAGGCCCTGGGCGAACTTCCGGCGGCGACCACTAGCGGTCGGGCTGCTCCCCGGGGATCGGGACGCCGTTCTCCCGTGCCCAGCGCAGGAGTTCTGTCTCGGCCGCCTCTCGTCCCACCAGGCCCGCCTCGAAACGGAAATCGAGCATGTGCGCCCGCGCCCGGCCGACCAGCTGGCCCGGCGGCAGGCCTAGCAGCTCCATGATGTCGTCGCCGGACAGCTCCGGGCGGATCGCGGCGATCTCCTCCTGTTCGGACAGGCGGGCAATTCGCTCCTCAAGCGCGTCGTAGGTCGCGGCCAGCGTCTCGGCCTTGCGCCGGTTGCGCGTCGTGCAGTCCGACCGGACGAGCTTGTGCAGGCGGGACAGGTGCGGCCCAGCATCGTGGACGTACCGGCGGACGGCCGCGTCGGTCCACTCGCCACGGCCGTAGCCGTGGAACCGCAGGTGCAGAAACACCAACAGGGTGATCGCTTCTGTGACATCCTTGGGGAACCGCAGCGCCGCCAGCCGTTTACGGGTCATGTCGCGCCCGACCACCTCGTGGTGGTGGAAGGAGACACCACCACCGGAGATGTGCCGCCGGGTTCTGGGCTTGCCGATGTCGTGCAGCAGGGCGGCCCAGCGCAGTACCTCGTCCGGGCCGCCCTCGGGCAGCGGGTCCTCCAGCGCGATCGCCTGGCGCAACACGGTCAGGGTGTGGGTGTAGACGTCCTTGTGCTGGTGGTGCTCATCGATCTCCATCCGCAGCGCGGGCAGCTCCGGCAGGACGATGTCCGCGACCCCGATGTCCACGAGCCGCTCCAGCCCGACGACCGGGTCGGCCGAGAGCATGAGTTTGCGCAGCTCGTCCCGGATACGCTCGACCGATACGATCATCAACCGGGAAGCTCTGGAACGCATCGCCACGACCAGCTCGGCGACGGGGGTCAGCCCGAGCTGGGCTTCGAATCGGGCGGCCCGCAGGATGCGCAGCGGGTCGTCGTCCAAGGAGGCCACCGGGGAACCCGGGGTCCGCAGCACTGTGCGCGCGAGGTCCGCCATGCCGCCGAACAGGTCGACGAACTCATGGCCGGGCACGGACACGGCCATGGCGTTCACGGTGAAGTCACGGCGGGCGAGGTCGCCCTCGAGGGTGTCACCGTAGGCAACAGTCGGGTTCCGGGATGCCCGATCATAGGCTTCGGTGCGGTAGGTGGTCACCTCGAACCGCACCCCGGTACGGATCAGCCCGACGGTTCCGAACGCGATCCCGGCCTCCCAGACAGCGTCCGCCCAGTCGCGGGTAATCTCAAGGACACGTTCCGGCCGGGCATCGGTGGCAAAATCAAGATCAGCAGTACCCGCGCCAGCGCTCAGGCGACCGAGCAGCGCGTCCCGGACCGAACCACCGACGAGATACAGGCTGTGACCGGCGCGGGCAAAGAGCCGCCCCAGGTCATCCGCGGGAGCCGGTACCTTGAGAAGGGCACTGACCGCCCGCTCCGCGGAGTCACGTGGATTATCCAGGCAGATCACTGACACTGTCTCAGGGTATCGGCCTTCCCCCGTGCAACGCCTT
>NZ_CAKJTR010000003.1:27869-39785 GCF_917627355.1 Protofrankia sp. Cj3
ATAGTGACCGTACGCGGCAGATGTGACGCGGACAGCTCGTACGATCAGCCTATGGCCCGGTCCTCGGCATCCCCTCGCCGACGACTTCGCCGGATGGAGGAAACTTCAGCGGGCGGGCTCGTACTGGATGACCCCTCAGAAATGGCCAACGCAGCGCTGATTGCGCGCCGTGACCGCCATGGCCGGCTGTTGTGGCCGCTGCCGAAAGGGCATGTCGAAGGCGGCGAGACCGCGGAACAGACAGCGGTTCGGGAGGTGGCGGAGGAGACTGGTGTGACCGGACAGGTACTCGGTCGGCTTGGCACGATCGGCTTCTGGTTCGCAACCGGATGGACGCGCGTGCGCAGAACCGTTCACCATTATCTTCTACTACGGACGATCGGGGAACTGTCGGACTCCGATATCAAGGCCAGCGAAGTCGCCTGGGCCCCAGCGGCGAAAATAGCGGGGCTGCTTGTCCACGCCGACAAACGCAGGCTCCTGTCCCAGGTGCCGAGCATCCTCACGGACGTATCGTGACAGAATACGGTTACCGCCTGACGATCAGAAGTGTTCGGATAGCCATCCTGATCATACTCTCAGTATCGGGATTGATACTGAACGCAACAGCTGTCCGTGCCCAGCCGCACTCGTCGTCCACCGGGCCTGTACGGATATCCACAGGATATACGCATGTATCCACAGCCTTGTCCCCAGGCAAAGCACAACTTCCGAGCCCGCGATTGGCTGGCTCTTCACCCGCGGCTTCAACGACCGCCACACCCTCCCCCAGCCAGCCCGTTCGCATCGCCATCGACGCGTTCACCCAGATCGCGAGTATGCAGATCCCGCCGAAGGTGACCGGTCGCCTGGAACTCACCGACAGTGCCCAGGTTTCCAGTCTTGAGGTGCGAGTCGACCTCGGACGTCCGTTGTCCAGTCGCAGTGACCTCGCGAACCTGCGCGACAGTACCGCGGCGGCGGCCGCGGCCAGCTATCCGACGCCGGTTGTCGCCCAACCGATAGCGAACCCACTGATACCGGGCGCGCCGCCGGTGACGTTCACCGCAAGTGCCAGCCCGGCCACGCTGAACCTGCCGGCGGCACTGCGGGTGTACCCGGTGCGGATCGCCGCGAGCGGAACGGTGAACGGCCAGCGCAGGATCGTCGCGACGGCCTACACCTTCCTGGTCTGGGCTCCCCTCAACGTCACCGCACCCACACCGATCTCGGTCGTGCTGCCGCTCGCGGATGTGCCGCGGCTACGCGCTGACGGCCGGCTGAGCGACGATGGCCTGACCGACCTCATCGCGCCGGGCGGCCGCCTCGACATGTTGCTGAACGCGGTCGTCCCCGCCCGGGGCGAGCAGACCTCGACCGTCACGCTCGCGGTTGACCCGGTGCTCGTGCAGACACTGAAAATCATCGCTGACGGACCATACGAGGTAGCCACACCATCCGGTCCGAGCCCCCGGCGCCCGGACCGGAACGCCACGATCTTTCTGGCAAAACTGCGGGCATTCGCGGACGCGGGTGGAACGGTCGTCGCTCTGCCCTACGGCGATGTCGACGTCGTGGCGCTGGCCCGGGCGCAGGAGTACCACAGCATTCTGGTGGCGTTACTGACCGGCCAGACCGTCGTCGCGAACGCGATCGGCCGCCCGCCGGACACGACGATCGCCTACCCCAGCGGCGGGCTCATCGACCAGACCACGCTCGACCTGCTGCGTCGGATGGGCATTACCACCGTAATCACAGATTCGCGGTTGCTGCCCCCGAAGGAGCCGGACAGGGGCTACACACCCGCGGCCATCACCAATATCGCGACCTCGGGCGGTGTCGCCCATGCGCTGGCCGCCGACACGGAACTGGCCAGGCTCGCGACCGGGCCCACGGCTCTGCCAGACTCACCGACCCAGGCAGAGTCGTTCCAGGATCTCGTCGCCGAAATTGCCATGATCACTGCGGAACGCCCGGGACTCGCCCGGGCCCAGACGCTGGCGCTGCCGCGTTACTGGGACCCACCGGCCGACTGGGCGCAGAAGGTGCTGGGCGGCCTGTCGACCCCGTTTTCCAGGCCGGTGCCCCTGGCCTGGACACCACCGGCGGGGCCGGCAGCCGCGAACGGCGAACGCGGCCCTCTCGGCTACCCGGCCTGGGCACGGGCAGCCGAGCTGCCGGCCAGCCGGATGATTGCCGCGGAAGATCTGCGTAGCCAGGTGCAGTCCCTCAAGTCCGTCCTTTGCCCACCGGGCTCGGGGCCATCTGGCATACGCAACTGCGTCGCCGCCGGCATAGACGCGATGGAGAACACACTCACCGCCACCGAGTCCGTCGCCTGGCGTGCCGGCGCCGCCGGCACGGACGGCGCGGACACCCTGAGCGCGGGTGTCGCCGGTGCGGTACGCGCCCTGCGGGACGGCGTCCGGATAGTCGCGTCCCGGAGCGTCTCGCTGACAAGCAAGCATGGCAAGGTTCCGGTCACTCTGGAGAACAACACCACATTCACCGTCAGCGTGGTTCTGTCCCTGGCCTCCACGGACCACTCACGGCTACGATCAGCAAGCAAATTGGCACTTACAGTGCCTCCTCTCCAGAAGGAGCAGGTCGAGGTCGACGTCAATGCTGAAGGCGCCGGTACGTTCCCGGTGAACATCCAGATCCTCACCCCCGCCGGACGGCCGCTGTCGGCCGACCCGCCGCTGCGGGTGCTGGTGAAGTCGACGGTCTTCGGGGTCATCGCGGTGGCGATCACTGGCGGTTCCCTGGCGGTCCTCGTGCTCGCCGTGGCGATCCGGCTGGTCCAGCGGCTGCGGGTCCTGCGCCGTCAGCCGCCCGGCGGACCGCCTCCGCCAGCCGCCCCTGTCCCGGCTGCGGCTGCGGCTGCGGCGAGGCCGGCATCAGTATCGGGATCACGGTCACTACCGATGCCCGGGAGCCCGGATGACCCGGATAGCGGAGATGATCCGGACACGCTGGAATGCGCCCGCCGGCTGCTTCCCGATGCTGCCGGACGCGACCCGCGGGCCAGCGAGCGCGAGGAAAGCGCGCACCGGAACGACGAGTACCGGAACGACGATCTGGAACGGCTCATCCGCGCGACCAATACCGTCAGGAGACAGGCAACCGTCAGGAAGCAGGGAACCACCAGGAACGAAGGAGCACGGTGGTGACGGCCGGACCCGGAGACGAGACCAGGAAACCGCCCGCCCGGCACCGCAGACGGCCCGGCTTCGATCCCGCCGGGCCGACGGTGCGGACAGCCGGCCCCATCGGTGCTCCACCGACCGGACAGCCGACCGGACAGCCGACCGGACCCCGGCGCCTCCCACCGGAACGGGAAACATACCCGGCCGGACCCGGCCGGCAGACCGGCGAGCAGCCGAAAAAGTCCAGCGGACGCGGTGCGATGACCCTGGGCCGAGCCAGCGGGACGATGGCAATCGGCACGGTCGCCTCCCGGGCCTCGGGGTTCCTGCGGACAGTGGCGATCGCGACGGCCATCGGCACAGGCGCGGCCGGGGACGCCTACAACGTCGCCAACACGACCCCGAACATCCTCTACGATCTGCTGCTCGGCGGAGTGCTGTCCAGCGTCATCGTGCCGGTACTCGTCCGGGCCACCAAGGACGACCCCGACCGGGGCGAGGCGTTCGCCTCCTCGCTGCTCACCCTGGTGGTGCTGGCGCTCGGTGGGGCGGTGCTGGTCGCGATGGTGGCCGCCCCGCTCATCGTCAGCGCTTATCTCGCCGCCGGCGGCGCTGAGCATGATCTCGCCGTGACGTTCCTGCGCTGGTTCCTGCCACAGGTGATCTTCTACGGCCTGGGCGCCACGATCGGGGCGATCCTCAACGTACGGCAGTCGTTCGCCGCGCCGATGTTCGCGCCGGTGCTCAACAACCTGATCGTGATAGTCACCTGTGCGGCGTTCGTCCTCGTGCCCGGACCGAGGCCGCCCACGGTCGGCGGGATCAGCGATGCCCAGGTCACGGTGCTGGCCGCCGGTACGACCCTCGGTGTTGTGATCATGACGCTCGCCCTGTTGCCGTCGCTGCGGGCGGTCGGCTTCCGCTACCGGCCGCGGCTGGATCTGTCCCACCCGGGGCTGCGCCAGGCAGTACGCCTGGCCGGCTGGACGCTGCTCTACGTGGCGGTCAGCCAGATCGGGTACCTGGTCATTGTGCGGCTGTCCAGCTCCGCAACGGCATATACCGTCTACACGTACGGATATCAGATCTTCCAGCTACCCTACGCAATCATCGCCGTATCAGTGATCACAGCGCTACTGCCACGGATGAGCGCGCATGCCGCCGACAATCGGCGCGACCTCGTCCGTCAAGATCTTTCCACCGGAATGCGCCTGGCCGCGGTCGTGATCGTGCCCGCGGCGCTCATGTTGCTCGCGCTGGGACGCCCGATCGCGGTCACGGTCTTCAATCACGGCGCCGTGAGCTACGCCGGCGCCCTGCGGATCGGCGACACCCTCTCGGCCTTCGCCGTCGCCCTGGTGCCGTTCTCGTTGTTCCAGGTGCAGCTGCGTGCCTTCTACGCCCATCAGGACAGCCGTACACCCGCGCTGATCAACGTAGGCGTCGTGGCTACCAATATCGTTTGTGCGCTTGCGCTGAGCTCGCTGCTGCCCGAGAAACACCGCCCGGTTGCGCTGGCGCTCGCCTTTGCCGCTTCCTACCTGGTAGGTGTCGCCGCGTCGTCCACGCTGTTGCGGGCCCGTCTCGACGGCATCGACGGCGGGCGGATCTCTCGCATGCTCACCCAGGTGACCATCGCCGGAGGCCTGAGCGCGGTGCTGGCGGCCGTGGTTGCCTGGGGAGTGCGCGTGATCATCGGTACTGGCTGGCTCGGATCCGGCGTAAGTGTGCTCCTCGCCTGTGCGGTTGGGGTTATGATCTATCTCACGGCTATTGTCAGGATGCGACTGGCGGAGATGGCGGCGCTTGTCACGACCGTTCGTGGTCGGTTCGGTTCCCGATCGGCGCACTGATCCCAATCGCGACTGGTGCAATCACCGATCGCCAGGCCGGAGACTCGTACACTGAACAGGCCGCATCCGGCTACGACAGCCGGGCGCGCCGGTGATGACGGAGGCACAGTGGTCGACGGGCACAACCGACCGCCGTTGGCTGACGTCAATGAAGATGTGACGAGCAGCTCGACCCGCGGGGCCGATACCATGGCTGTACCCGCTTCCTCCCCGCAGCCTCCGGACGAGACCGGCCCAATGCCGCCGCCGGGGCCTGACACGCTGCCGATCAAGACCATGCTGGACGGCCGGTACCAGCTGCTGTCAGTGATGCACACACGTGGTCCGGTCACCCTGTGGCGTGGCGACGACCGCATCCTCGCCCGTTCCGTTGCCGTCCGCGTGGTGCAGCACTCCAAGCCGGATGCGCGTGACTCCGCGGCTGCGGCACGTGATCGAGCCGCCGAGATGCTGCTGTCCGCCGCCATCGGCTCCGGCCGGCTGGTTCATCCGGGCGCGGCGTCGACCTACGACGCCACCTCGACCACTACCGACACCGGCCCGGTGTCCTACGTGGTGAGTGAATGGGTGGAAGGCGTCTCCCTGCAGACGCTGTCCGCCGAAGGCCCGCTGCGGCCAGACCAGGCCGCCACGGTGATGCTGGCCGTCGCGCGGGTACTGGCCGCCGCACACGAGCGTGGCATCCACCACGGCGACCTGCGGCCCAGCGATGTCATCATCTCCGGGCACGGCATGGTCAAGGTGGTCGACCTCGGCACCGGTTCCGTCGTCGCCGCGCTGGAGAAGGGCGCCCACAGCCAGGCCGAGCCATGGGCTGACTCGGCCGACCTCGCCACTGACGATGTCCGGGCAATGGGTGGTCTGCTGTATTCGGCGCTGACCGGACGGTGGCCACTGAAACGCGAATGCGGGTTGCCCACGGCCCCGCGTACCAGTGACGGACGGACATGCTCACCGCGCCAGGTCCGGGCGGGCGTGCCGCGGAACCTCGACGCGCTCACCCTCGCCGTCCTCGGGGACGATCGGGCGAGCCGCCCGCCGATCGCATCCGCCGCGGAGCTCGCCGAGGCGCTCGAGGAGATCGCGCCACCCGAAGGCACCCTGGACCTCGGCCGGGTCCGCATCGACGACGAGCCGCCGATGACCCGGGCCATGACTCCCGGGCCCATCACCTCGGGGTACGCCACTGCCGGGTACGCGGCGGACGCTGCCGGGGTGGGCCCAACCGGCGGTCACGCGAGCGGCGGGTACCGCGGCGGCAACGACGGGGGCGCCTATCCGGTCAGTGGCGGCCGTCTCGACAACGGTGCCTATCCGGGCGGAGGCCTGGGCCGACTGCCCGCGCGGCAGCGCGGCGCGGCCCGGCGCCGCGGCGAGTACGGCTCGCCCTACCGCCAGGGAGCCTTCGCCTCACCACGCCGCGTCCTGGCAATCATGGTCGCGCTGCTGATCACCCTTACTCTGATCATTGTTGCGGCGATCGTGCTGACCCGGCAACCGCAGCAGAAAACCCCGGCCCCGCCGGGGCCGACCGCGTCACCGACCACTCCGGTAGGTGTCCTTCTCCCGCCCCCGACCGCCACCGCGTTCGACCCCCAGGGGACGGACGGCGACGAGAACAACAGCGAAGCGCCGAAGGCGGTGGATGGGAACGCCGCCACGGCTTGGACGACGAGTGGCTACAACAACACCGACGGCAGGCAGTTCGGCGGACTCCCCAAGTCCGGGGTAGGTCTTCGGCTGGACTTCGGCCAGCCTGTCACTATTCGTAAAATGACAGTTACATTTGGCGGCGGTCCAACCTCGTTCGAGCTGCGGGCCGGCGACGCGGTCGTCAACGACGTGAACAGCTATCCGGTCGTCGTCGGCGAGACCACCGCCGCGGCCGGCACAGCCGACGTGCCGGTACCGGCCGCGGCCGGTACCCACCGGTACTGGGTTGTGTGGCTGACCAAACTGCCGACGGTCTCCGACGGACGATTCAAGGGGTCGATCGTCGACATGTCCTTCCACTCCTGAAGCCGCGGCCCACCCGCACGTCGTCCCATGACCTCTTCCGAGCCGCCTGCGGCCGAGCCGTTCACGGTGGACATCGACGACGCCGCGCCCGTCCCGGCGACGGACCGGACCAGGCGGGATCAGGAGCTGCTCCGCCGGCACGCCGCCGGGGACCCGGAGGCGTTCGCCGCGCTGGTTCAGGCCCACGGCAACCGCCTGTGGACGGTCGCGGTCTGCATGCTGCGGGACCGCGAGGACGCCGCTGACGCCGTCCAGGAGGCCATGCTCTCGGCCTGCCGGGGTGCTGCCGCCTTCCGGGGGGAAGCGTCGGTGGCGACGTGGCTGCACCGCATCGTGGTCAACGCCTGCCTGGACAGGCTGCGCCGCCGTGCGGCCCGACCGCAGGTCCCATTGCCCGCGGACGGCAGGGGCGAACTGGCCGAACCACGCGATGTCATCGCTGAGGGCGAGACCCGGCTGGCCATCCACGCCGCGCTTGGCCAGCTGCCGGAGGCACTGCGGCTCGCCGTGGTACTCGTCGACGTCCAGGGGCATTCGGTCGCGGACGCCGCCACGCTGCTCGCGGTGCCGGTGGGCACAGTGAAAAGCCGGTGCGCGCGAGGGCGCGCAAAACTGGCTGTAATGCTCGACTACCTGTGTCCCGGGAACCCTGCGGCCTTCGATTCCGTCAGTGAGAGCAGGCACGTTAATGCGTCCGAAGCGGCCGGAGGAGGTGATCGGCAATGATAGCTGATCAACATCCGGATGTTGAGCGCCTCGACGCCTACGCCGAGGGCAACGCCGACGTCGACGGCAACGGTTCGTCATCCGGCGTGGCGCTGCATATCGGAGCCTGCCCGCAGTGCCGCGAAACCGTGACCGCGCTGCGGCGGGTGCGCCGGGATCTGGCGGCGCTCGCGTCGGTGACCATGCCTGAGGATGTCGCTGAAAGGCTGCGCGCCACTCTGGTTTCGGAACGGAACGGCCGGTTGCCCGGCAGCCGTGACTCGGCTGCCGGGCAACCGCCCCCATCCGGCTCATGGCGACCGGGCCGGCATCCAGGCCGCATCCACGGCCGGCTCAGCAGCCGGCTCAGCAGCCGGCCCACGCGGATCCCGGCCTGGTTCACGGCGGCGACCTGTCTGATCATTGTTGTGGGCATGGTCGGCCTCATGGTGGCTCTGGCCCGCCAGCCCGGCCAGAGCGTGGCCAGTGCGAGCGGCGGCGAGTTGCCAGCACCACTGACGACACCGTTGCCGGCGCGGGCTCCCGGCGCGGACGCGGGAGACAGGTCCGCCGGTGAGGCCGCGTCCGCGCCGGTCTCGGACGCGGCCGGGCCCGCCATCCTCGCGCACACCGGACACCCGGTGAGCATGGCCGAAATTCCCCAGCACGCGCTCGATCTGGTAACCGGGCGGATACCGGGCACGTTGCGGGCACCGCTGCGTGCATATGACGCCGCCACGGCCGGCCCATCCACCGCGGTCGCCGCTGTCATCACCGAACTGACCCGGCCTGATCTGCGCCTGTGCTATCTCAGCCTGGCCACGCAGATAGGCGGGAGCATCGCGGCCCTCGATCTGGTGACCTTCAACGGCCAGCCAGCCGTCCTGGTCGTCCTGTCCGTCCCGACCGCCGCCGACCGGCTCCGAGTGATCGTGCTCGACGAACGGTGCAGCGTCACCAACCTGGCGGCAGCCCTGTGGTACAGCACAACCGCCTCCCAGTAATGCTCTTTTCTCGGTCGCTACCGGCGCGATGATGTCCTTACGCTCCTGACCGGGCCGAGCCGGAGTGTGACCGATTCCCCGGGAATCGGGTGTGCGGCGGAACGGTTGTGGCATGCGCACGGCCTCGCCGGCAGCCGTCGGCGACCTGAAAGGACAGGTGGAGATGTGACCGCGCAGAGCAACGGGAATGGATCGAACAGTCCGGATGTGCACGACGTCGTGATCATCGGATCCGGCCCGGCCGGCTATACCGCGGCGATATACACGGCACGCGCGAACCTGCGCCCGCTGGTCTTCGAGGGGGCCGTCTCAGCCGGAGGCGCGCTGATGACCACGACAGAGGTGGAGAACTTCCCGGGCTTTCCCGAGGGCGTCCAAGGCCCCGAACTCATGGAGAACATCCGCGGCCAGGCCGAACGGTTCGGCGCGGAGCTCGTGGCCGACGACGTCACCGCGGTCGACCTGCGGGTTGACCCAAAGATCATAACCGTGGCGGATGAGACCCACCTGGCCCGCACCGTGATTATCGCCACCGGTTCGTCCTACCGCATGCTGGGCATCGCGGACGAGGCCCGCCTCCTTGGGCACGGCGTGTCCGCATGCGCGACCTGTGACGGGTTCTTCTTCAGGAATCAGGACATCGTCGTCGTCGGCGGCGGTGACTCGGCGCTGGAGGAGGCAACGTTCCTGACCCGCTTCGCCCAGTCCGTGACGATCGTCCATCGCCGGGACCGGCTGCGGGCAAGCGCGATCATGCAGGAACGCGCCAAAGCCAACCCTAAGATCCGCTTTCGCTGGAACTCGGTGGTCGTGGCCATCCGCGGCGAGGACAAGGTCACCGGCATCCAGGTGCGCGACACCATCACGGGGGAGACCGCGGAGATCCCAGCGACCGGCCTGTTCGTCGCCATCGGCCACGAGCCCCGGTCGGAGCTTGTCCGCGGGCAGCTCGAATGTGACGACGCCGGGTACATCATGGTGGACCACCCTTTGACCAGCACCAGCCTTCCGGGTGTCTTCGCCTGCGGCGACGTCGTCGACCACATCTACCGGCAGGCCATCACAGCGGCGGGCACCGGCTGCGCGGCGGCGCTGGACGCGGAGCGTTGGCTGGCCGCGCGGGAAGACGGCGGCGAACCCATACCGCGGGTACCCGCGGAGGCTGTCGCGCCGTAGGAGCGCCCGGCAACATGGTGTGGATCAATGAGCGGAGCTGGGGTGCGGGCATCGCGAGGCGGCGGAGGGAGCCATCAGAGGTGGTGGGTGACGGCCGGCGAGCCCGAGCCGGGGTACCCGTGCGTCGCGCGGCGATGGACGGGGAGCGATGACGCGAGGTGCGTGCCCTGGCCCCGCGACGCCGCGTCCCCTATTGCCGGGCGCAGGTGCCCCCTGGCCGCGGCTCACTGATCGAAAGCCCGATCTCACACACGCTCTAAAGGCCTGATCCGGTGGCGTCGTCCTGACGCCATCCCGGTAGCAACGATCAAAAGGAGATCATCATGGCAGGGATAACCAAGCCCGTCACCGACAGCACATTCGCTGATGAGGTCCTGGGAAGCAGCGTGCCCGTCCTGGTCGACTTCTGGGCGGAGTGGTGCGGGCCGTGCAAGATGATCGCTCCGGTTCTGGAGGAGATCGCGGCCGAGCATGGCGACAAACTGCGCGTCGTCAAGCTCAACATCGACGAAAACCCACAGATTGCCCGAAAGTACCAAATTATGTCAATACCCACCATGGCGGTTTTCGTGAACGGCGAGCTGGACAAGAGCATCGTCGGCGCGAAGCCGAAAGCGGCTCTTCTGCGAGATCTTTCCGCCTACATCTGAGAACCCGTTTTTAGATCTTCATTCGGGAGAACTCAGGGTCCCCGGATAGCGGCTTCACCGCTATCCGGGGTTAGCCTGTGTCCCCGTGACCCGTCCGTCAGTAGATCCGAGTGGTAACCGTGGGACGAGACTGCTGCGTCTCGGCGACCGTGATCCCTCCGTCATCGAAGTACGCGCCGCATTGATCTCCCTGTCGTTCCTGCCGGCCGCGCCACGCCAGCCAGCCACATCGCCGGTGCCTCCGGAAGACCGGAGACTGCGCGACCGTAGCTCCTTCGCCCAGCCGGGGGCCCAGGTCACGGACCCTGCCGACACACGCAGGCCCGATCCGGCACCGGCCGACGGGTCCCTGTTCGACGAGGCCCTGGATGACGCCGTCCGCGCGTTTCAACAGAGCCGAGGCCTGTCCGCGGACGGCGTCATCGGCCCGGACACCTTCCGGGTGCTGGACGAAGCCCGTCGCAAACTCGGCGACCGCCTGCTGTACCACAGCATCAACCATCCCCTTATCGGAGACGATGTGGCAGCGCTACAGGAACGGCTGTCGAACATGGGATTCGACGTAGGGCGGGCGGACGGCATCTTCAGCTCGCAAACGGAGACGGCGCTGAAGGACTTCCAGCACAACCGGGGACTGGAGCCGGATGGCCGCTGCGGACCGTTGACGCTCCGGGAGCTGAAGAAGCTGGAACGAACCGTTGTCGGAGGCCGTCCGGACGTGCTTCGGGAGTCCGTGCGACTGCTCCAGCGGGGTCCCTCCCTGCTCGGCGTCGTGGTCGCGATCGACCCCGGGCACGGCGGAGAAGATCCGGGGGTCACCGTCGGGAATCTGTGCGAACGTGACCTCATGGCCGACCTTGCCTCTCGGCTCGAGGCACGGCTGTTGACCTCGGGACTGGAGGCGTACCTCCTGCATGGTCCGCACGAGTCGCCGGACGACTCTGAACGTGCGCATCGGGCGAACGAAATCGGCGCCGACCTTCTCCTGTCGTTGCATGTGGACGCGGGCAGATCCCCGTGGGCGCAGGGGGTGTCGTCCTACTACTATGGCCACGCCCGAGGATCATCAGCCGTGGGTGAACGGCTGGCCGGACTTGTACAGAAGGAACTCGTATCACGCACTGATCTCGTCGACTGCCGCACCCATGCCAAGACCTGGGAGCTCCTGCGGCGGACGTTGATGCCGACCATCCGCACGGACCTGGGCTACCTCACGAACGCGCACGACGCCGCGGCGCTCGAGTCGCCGGAATTTCGGGCCACCGTCGCCGAGGGCATCCTCGCCGCGGTACAGCGCCTGTTCCTGCCTCCGGATCTCGACCCACCCACAGGACAGCTACGGGTACCGACACTTGCCTCGCGTACGGTCCGCTGAGACCTC
>NZ_CAKJTR010000003.1:39931-52812 GCF_917627355.1 Protofrankia sp. Cj3
GCGCGCAGCCCGCCGCCGGGTCAGCACAACCATCCCCTGTCGGCCATCCCCCCTCGGAGGCCCGCCCGGAAAAACAGCTGCCAGCAGGGGACGGTCAGCCCGCGGGCGCTGTTCCGGCGGTGCTGCCGACCTGGCGCAGCATGCCCTCCGGCGCCATCGAACCGAGCAGCCGCTCAAGCGCGACCTCGACCTCCTCGCGCCAGCTCACGGCGTTCTTGACCTCAAGCCGTAGCCGTGGCCAACGGTGGTGCGGCCGGACCGTCTTGAAACCGACGGCAAGCAGGTACTCGGCGGGCACAACGCACCGAGTTCCCTCGCCCCGCAGATCCCCAAAGGCCTCAACAGCGCGGAAGCCACGACGCACCACGTCCTTGGCTACCGACTGGATGAGGACACGTCCCAGGCCCTGCCCGACGAAGTCATCCAGGATCTTCGCAGTCATAAGAAGCACGGCATCCGGGCTGACGGGACTCGTCGGGAAGGCCACCGACCGGGGCACGTACGCCGGCGGTGCGAACATCACGAACCCGGCCGCGGCGCCGTCCACATAAATAATCTTCCCGCAGCTGCCCCACTCGAGGAGTGCCGAGGAGACCCACGCTTCCTTCTCCAGCTCGGTGCCTCCGGCCTCCTCCGCTCGGCTGCGGGCGACCGGGTCCAGCTCCCAGAAAACGCAGCGGCGGCAGCGCCGCGGCATGTCGTCAATATTGTCGAGAGTGATGTTGGCAATGCGACGGCTCATAGCACAACGTTCCAGGTGGCCAGAGTTCCAGCGTCAACGTCACCACTGACATCCCTCACGCAACCAGGTTAAGGCATCCAATGTGGATCTTTTTCGAAACGTGGCAGGAGGTGAGACGGACAACGTCACGGGCCAGCCGATCAGCCCCGCAGCTGCTCGTTCCCAGCCCGGCGGCATGACGCGGGGCGCGGATCGGACAGGTAGTCCCAGTGAGATCGGTGCACCCTGAACCGGGCGGAGCTCGGCCGATGATCCAGAAACCGACCGGCGCGGCGCGACATTAAATGATCATTTTGCGCAATCAACCGGCGATGTTCCACGTGAAACGCCCGGATTGAGGCTGCCCGCGGCAGGCGGCCCCAACCAGAACGCCGCGGCTGCGCGTGGCGTGGCTGTCCAGCTCGCGGAGCGAGCCGAAAAATCCACGACGGACTTTCGGTAGCCCCGGCGATCGGCCGGACAGCACGCGGCCGCTCATTCCACCGCGGATCCTGATTCCGCTTCCGAGGCCGTCATCACCGCGACGATCCGCTCCAGGTCCTCGATGCTCCCGAACTCCACAGTGATCTTTCCTTTGCCGCGGCCCATGTCAACCTTCACGCGGGTGTCGAAACGGTCGGACAGGCGGGCGGCGAACTTGCCCAGAACGGGGGGAACAACCCGGGGAGCACGGGGAACCGTCTTGCGCGGCCCCTCCTCGCCCAGCGCCACGATTTCCTCGACAGCCCGGACGGACAGGCCCTCGGCGACGATACGGGTGGCGAGGCGATCCTGCGAATCAGGATCCACCAGCGACAACAGAGCCCGAGCATGGCCCGCGGAAAGCACCCCGGCTGCCACCCGGCGCTGGACCGCCGGCGGCAGACCCAGCAACCGGATCATGTTGGTGACGTGGGATCGCGACCGGCCGAGTTTCCCGGCAAGCTCCTCGTGAGTGGCGCCGAAGTCACGCAGGAGCTGCTCGTATGCCGCCGCTTCCTCAAGGGGGTTGAGCTGTTGGCGGTGCAGGTTCTCCAGCAGCGCGTCCCGGAGCATGGCGTCGTCAGTGGTGTCCCGCACGATGGCGGGAATCTGGCTGAAGCCCGCGAGCCGGGATGCCCGCCATCGCCGTTCTCCCATGACCAGCTCGTAGCGCCCAGGCATGATCTCGCGGACGACTATGGGCTGGAGCAGACCGACTTCACGCAGGCTCGCGGCCAGCTCCTCGAGCGTCTCCTCATCAAAATGCGTCCGCGGTTGACGGGGATTCGGCGTGACCGAGTCGACCGCGATCTCCCGGAAGGTCGCGCCATGAACCGGCGTCGGCCCGGTCCTCAGCCCGAAACCGCTGTCGATGCCGATGTCGGCGCCGTCCATGGCGGTCGGGATCAGCGCTCCCAAGCCTCGCCCCAGTCCACCCCTGCGCACTGTCACAGTCCCACCCCATTCGGCTCGAAGCCTCGCTCGGCAAGCTCGCGCGCGGCGGCCAGGTAGGACAATGATCCCCGCGAGGCAGGGTCGTAAGTCAGGACCGACCGGCCGTAGCTCGGCGCCTCGGCGATCCGCACATTACGCGGGATGGTCGTGCCCAGTACACGGGGCCCGAAGTGCTCCTTGACCTCGTGGACGACCTGGTCCGCCAGCCGCGTCCGCGAGTCGTACATGGTCAGGATGATGGTGGACAGACGCAGATCCGGATTGAGGTGGGCCTGCACGAGTTCGACGTTGCGGAGGAGCTGTCCGAGACCCTCGAGCGCGTAGTACTCACACTGGATGGGGATCAGTAGTTCCTTGGCCGCCACCAGCGCGTTGACCGTGAGGAGCCCAAGGCTCGGGGGACAGTCCACGATGATGTAGTCGACATCCTGCTTAAGCCCGGCAATCGCCCGCCGCAGGCGAGTCTCCCTCGCCACCACCGAAACCAGTTCGATCTCGGCGCCAGCGAGGTCGATGGTGGCCGGAGCGCAGTACAGGCCCTCGGATTCGGCGGACTGCACCACGACCTCGTCAAGTGGCCGATCCCCGAGCAGAACCTCGTAAATGGATGGGACACCGGACCGGTGGTCAACGCCGAGAGCAGTCGACGCGTTTCCCTGGGGGTCCAGGTCGATACACAGGACCCGGCATCCGTGCATGGCCAGGGCGGCCGCGAGATTCACTGTCGTGGTGGTCTTCCCGACCCCGCCCTTCTGGTTGGCCACCGTAATGATGCGCCGTCGGGTAGGCCGCGGAAACGGCCGTCGTCGTTCCATGGTCAAGGCTTCCACTGCCGCCGCTGCCGCCGCTCCGATAGGGGTGGATGGATCATGAGAGTCCAACGGTGGAGCCGAGGACCGACGCGCGGTCCGTCCCGCACCCATGGACGTGTTGCTTCCCCGCGACGCTGTTTCACGTGGAACGTGAGTGTCCACGTGCACGCTGCGCTTCCCGTTCTCGCCGTGCTTCACGCGTTTTCCTACTTCCCTGCCGGCGCCCAGGCTCAGGTGTGCCGCAAACGGCGCGCAACACGGTGGCCGGCTCCGAAAGCCGCCCGACTCCGCACTTCACGACGTCCACCTCGCACCAGCCCTGGGCATCCAGCTCACCTCGCGCGACCGACAACTCCTCGACAACGCGCGAACCGCGCAGTGCAAGCATGACACCGCCCGGTCCCAGTATCGGCACGAGCATCGCGCCCAGCCGTCCCAGAGGCGCGAGAGCCCTTGCGACGGCAACATCAAACTCGTGGCCTTCCACGGTAGTGCCAATGTTGGGCGCGCGTCCCCGGACAACCGTGACCCGCCCCTCAAGTCCGAGCCTCGCCACCGCTTCGTGCAGAAAGACGCACCGGCGCTGCATCGGCTCAAGAAGCGTCACCCTGATGTCCGGACGGGCGAGCGCGAGGGGAATCCCGGGTAGGCCGGCGCCGCTCCCCACGTCCACCACGGTGCTTGCTGGTCCGACCGCCTCCTCGACCACGGCGCTGTTCAACAGGTGACGATCCCAGATCCGATCGGTCTCACGAGGACCGATCAGTCCGCGTTCGACGCCGGCCGAGACAAGGATGTCGGCATACACACAGGCGAGGTCAAAAGCGTCTCCGAAGACGTCACGAGCAACGGCCGGCGGGCCGGGCACAGGCACCATGCGACCAGCATCCTCGCTGCCCGGATCGGGAAGCCTCGCGGAAGGCCGGAACGGCTGGTGCGGGAAGCGCGGCCAACGCACCGCAGGGTCTGTTCACCGGCTTGTCCAGCGATAGCGGGACTCGGGGGCCGGCCGGTAGTACCGTAACGCCGCGTCCGGCTGGTGAGGTGCTGGCCGGTGAGGTGCTCACGGTAGCGCCTGGCCGTGACACGGGAGATACCGACGACGTCAGCGACCTCCACCACGACCGGTTCGAGCGGGAGGCGGACGGTGAAGACCGCTCCGCGGTCGTTGGTGACATCAATCCGGCCACCGTACCTGGCCACAACCTGCTGGAGCAGGGCGAGCCCGAGGCCGCGGCCGTGGAGCGCGCCGCCGGCCTTGGTCGACCAGCCACGCGCGAACGCCGCCGCCGTCCAGGCCGGGTCCAGGCCGGGAGCGCTGTTTGAGATCGTCATTCCGGCTCACCGCGCCCAGGTGCCCCTGGCCGCGTTGTCGGCCACACCGAGACAACTCATCCGGTATCGCTTCGGCCTTCCGCCTTGCCAGGGGCCGCCTGGCCGCGGCTCACTGATCGAAAGCCCGATCTCACACACGCTCTCAGCGCAACGCCAGGAGCGGACGCGACACACCGCCTGTCTGCCATGTTCGGCGGATCACGGCGGACAGGCGGACAGGAACGCAGTCAGCCCGCGGGGAGAATGACCACCCGGCGCTGGGGGTCTTCCCCTTCGGACTCACTGGCCACACCGTCCAGCGTCGCGATGAGGTCATGAACGACCTTGCGCTCGAACGGCGTCATCGGCTTCAGCTTCTCCGGCTGGCCGCCGGCCCGCACCCGCGCGGCGACCGCTGTGGCGAGCTCTCGCAGTTCGGCACGGCGCCGGGCACGGTGACCACCGACATCCAACATGAGCCGGCTGCGAACGCCGGTCTTCTGGAGCACCGCGAGCCGGGTGAGCTCCTGCAACGCCTCCAGTGTCTCCCCCCGGGCACCCACCAGGAGCTCCAGGCCCTCCCCTACGACGGCGACGACAGCCCGCTCCCCCTCCACGTCGAGGTCGAGGTCACCGTCCATGTCCACGATGTCGAGCAGAGCTTCCAGATAGTCCGCCGCGATCTCGCCCTCCTGCTCCAGATCGGCGATACGCTGCCGACCGTTCACCGGCGTCTCAGCGGCCGGGGCCGGGGCCGGAACCGGGTCACCGCCCTCGGTAGCCCCAGCGCTGTCGGCGGTCAGCTCGGGTGCCGAACCAGTCATCAGAACAGCTCCTTCGAGGGTAGACGTCTGTTGCCGGAGGTCCGGCGGGCGGGAATCCGATGGCCGCGGGAGCCGGTCAACGCCGCCCCCCGGGCCGCCCGCCCTTCCCGCGCCGCTTGGCGGGACGGGAACCGCCGGGGGGACGCCGTGCGCCAGCCGCCACCCCGGGTGCACCCGCCGAATGGGTCTTGGCCTCGCCGTCCGGCACCGTCCGGTTGTCCTGGACGGAACCGTTCTCGGCCGCTGGCGACACCCTGCCAGCCGGGTTGCCAGCCACCGTGGAAGGCCGCCCGTTGCTTCCGGGCGAACGGGTGCCGGGCGGAGCCTTGCCGGTGGACTTGTTCGTGCCCTTGGTCAGGGATGCCGCGGGCGAGGGATCGGCGGACGAATCCGTGGCTGACGCGTCCGCGGTGGGCTTGGGACGGTTCTTGGCCTTCGCCGTGGGACGGGCACCGGGCGCCGGGCGTGCTCCGGGCGCGGGCCGCGCCGGCGGCTCGAGCGTCTTGCCCTTGGCATTGCCGGTCTCCACCCGGGTGCCGGGCACGCGCCCGTTCGCCGTCTGCGGCAGCAGCGGCGGCATCTTCTTGATGACAAAGAACTGCTGGCCCATGCTCCACAGGTTGGTGGTGAGCCAGTAGAGCAGGACAGCGATCGGGAAGCGGAAGCCGAACACCGCCAGCATCACCGGCGAGCCGTAAAGCAGCACCTTCTGGACCATCGCCTGTTGCGGGTCAACGGACCCGGCCCGCGCCATGATCTGTTTCTGGGTCAGGAACGTGGTCGCGCCCATGAGCAGGATCAGGACGACCGCAAAAATCTTGACGTTCGTCCCGTTGGCCTGGACGAAGTCGAGAAAGCTCGATGACGAGGTGAACGAGGTCGACAGTGAGACACCGAGCAGCTTGGCCTCGGCGATCTGCTGTACCTGATGGGCGGACAGCCCCACCCGGGGCGCCCACTCCAGCACGCCGCCCGGCCGCATCACCGGCTGAAGATGGCTGAACACATGGAACAACGAGATGAACAGCGGGATCTGCAACACGATCGGCAGACAGCCGAGCAGTGGGTTGCCATGCTCCTTCTGCAAGGCCATGATCTCAGCGTTCATCCGCTGCTTGTCATGCCCGTGCTTCTCCCGGATTTCCTTGATCTTGGGCTGCATCAGCTGCATCGTCCGCTGCGACTTCACCTGCCGGACGAACAGAGGAAAGATCAGGATACGGACACAGACCACCAGCAGGACAACGGAGAACGACCACGCGAAGAAGCTGTCCTGACCGAAGATCGGCCCGAAGCCACCGTGGAAGAAGACGATCGCGTGTGCCGCGAGATGGTAGAGGGGATCCAACACTGGCCTGTCTCCTTAGACCCTCGTGCCACGGCTGGCCCTCGTGCCAGGGTGGGACGCGGTCGGCTTGTGCGGGTGCTTGGGGGCGTGACCCGAGCCCGGGTCGCGCGTCGGGACCACATTGCGCGTCGGGACCGGGTCATAGCCGCCAGCGGACATCGGCTGGCACCGCAGCAGCCGGTAGGCGGTCAACAGACCGCCTCGGACCCCCCCGTAACGGCGCACTGCCTCAAGTCCGTAAGCGCTACAGGACGGCTCGAAGCGGCAGACGCCTGTAGTGCGCCCAGAACAGGCCGTCCGATAGATCCTGATCATAGTAAGCAGCAGCCAGGCGAGTGGGCTGCGTACCGTACCGTCAGAACCACGAGACACCCGCGGCGCGATCGTGGCCGCGATGTGGGTCGCCGCGGCCAGGTCAGCCGCCGTGAGCAGGCCGAGCACGAGAAGACCGCAGGTGCCCGTAGTCATCGACGGTGCCGGTCGACAGCTGCGGCGGGCCTGTCCCGCTGCCCGGTTGCGCTACCGGAGCGACCGCGGGACGCTCGCTCGCGCAACGCCCGGTCAAGGGCACGACCGAGCTCAGCCGAGGATGCGGTGGCGCTGTCCGGTAAAGCACGCACGATCACCAACGTCCCTGGCGGTACCTGATCCAATCGGGCGCGCATCTGCTCGCGGAGCCTCCGGCGAACCCGGTTGCGAACGACAGCGTTACCCACCTTGCGGCCCACGGCAAAACCCACCCGTGGGGGAGAAAGAGCGGCCGGTGCATTCACGTTATCCACAGGGTGATGGCTGCCAGCCTTGTTGTCCACAGCCAGGCTGTGGACAACAAGCGGACCGCTGCGGATCCGGTGCCCACCGCGACCGACCTGAGCATGCTCGGCCCTGGTTCGGACACGATTCCGAACGGGCAGCATGACGCGGGAAGGATCGCGACGCGGTGAATCTCAGGCGGACAACTCGCTACGGCCCTTGCGGCGACGGGCCGAGAGCACCGCGCGACCGGCACGGGTCCGCATCCGGAGCCGGAACCCATGCGTCTTGGCACGCCGACGGTTGTTCGGCTGGAAGGTGCGCTTGCTCACAGAAGACTCCGGACGACAGACGGGCAAAGGACAACAAGGACGGTAGCGGCGGCACGGGACACACCGAACAGCCCATGGTCGCCACAACCTGACGCCTGACACTATCAAGCCTCGCGTCACTGGGGCGGGAAGGGCGGTGACAACCGCTGTCCGAGGCACCGGAGGGGCGCCACACCGGGTGGAGTGTCATGGTCGTACACAGCTGTGGACGACCATGTGGAGAACTATCCCCTCGGCGGGCGCATCCATCAGGTGCCCGACCGCCCGACCGTCCGGAGGAGCCTCGCTCGTGACCGACCTCAGCGCCGGCCCATTCGCCGGCATGGCAGGCCCGGTGCCCGCCGGCGAACCAGATCTGTCCGCGGTATGGGGACAGGCTGTCGCCGGCGTGGCGGACGGTACCCTGTCAGGGCAGCAGCGGGCATGGCTGCGGCTGACCCGTCCACTCGGTTTGGTTCAGGACACAGCGCTGCTCGCCGCGCCGAACGAGTTCACCAAGGACCTGCTCGACTCCCGCCTCCGACCGTTTCTGTCCACAGCTTTGTCCACAGCCTATGGACGAGAAATCCGCGTCGCCGTCACGGTTGAGCACCTGCCCGACCCGGAGCCGATGACCGGGCCGATCATGCTGCCGGAGCCGGTGGTCACGGCCCCTCCCGCCGCCCGGATCACGCCGGGCCTCGGCCGCGACCCAGCACCCAGAGCGTACGAACCGGCCCGGCTGAACCCCCGGTATGTGTTCGAGACGTTCGTTATCGGTGACAGCAACCGGTTCCCGCACGCGGCCGCGGTGGCCGTCGCCGAAGCGCCGGCAAAAGCGTACAACCCGCTGTTTATTTATGGTGACTCGGGGCTCGGTAAGACCCACCTGCTTCACGCGATCGGCCACTACACCCTGAAGCTCTACCCAGAGTCCCGAGTGAAGTACGTGAGCTCGGAGGAGTTCACCAACGACTTCATCAACTCCATCCGGGACGACCGCCAGCAGGCCTTCCAGCGCCGCTACCGCGACGTCGACGTGCTGCTCGTCGACGACATCCAGTTCCTGGAAAACAAGGAACGGACGCAGGAGGAGTTCTTCCACACCTTCAACGTCCTGCACGACACCGAGAAACAGATCGTCATCTCCTCCGACCGCTCCCCCAAGCAGCTGTCCGCGCTGGAGGACCGGCTGCGCAGCCGGTTCGAGTGGGGTCTGATCACCGACGTCACCCCACCGGACCTGGAGACCCGGATCGCGATCCTGTCGAAGAAGGCCGCGACCGAGCGGCTGCCCGTCCCTGGTGACGTGCTGGAGTACATCGCCACGCATATCGAGCGCAACATCCGTGAGCTGGAGGGCGCGCTGATCCGGGTCGCGGCGTTCGCGAGCCTGAACAAGTCCCATGTCGACCGGACCCTGGCCGAGATCGTGCTGCGTGATCTCATCCCGGACGCGACCGACCCGGAGATCACCGCTGCGGCAATCATGAACGCGACCGCGACGTACTTCGGTGTGTCCATGGAAGACCTGTGTGGCACCTCCCGCAGCCGGGTCCTGGTCACCGCCCGACAGATCGCGATGTACCTGTGCCGGGAACTGACCGACCTGTCGCTGCCGAAAATCGGTCAGCACTTCGGTGGCCGCGACCACACCACGGTGATGCACGCGGACCGAAAGATCCGCGGGCTCATGGCCGAACGCCGTGCCATCTACAACCAGGTCACCGAATTGACGAACCGGATCCGGGCACAGACACGACAGGCATGAGCCGGGCGGATCCGGGGTAGAGAGCGGCCGAAGACGGTCGCGTCGGCCTCGGTGTACCGGTGGAGCCTTGTGCACAGCTTGTGGAAAACCCTGTGGAATATGGGGAGCGGGGGCCGGGATCAGGCGTGTCTGATCCCGGCCCCCGCCGCGTGTCCGCAAACTGCTGCGAAGCCCCGACGTAAGCGCTGCGTAGTGGGGACAGGCTGTGCAGAAACTGTGCACAAACAGTGGACAAACTCTGTACAGCGGGGGCACAGCTGGGGACAACCGGACCGGCGGTGGAAAACCACCGGCACTGCGCACAGCGTTACCCACAGCATCCGCACCGCTCAATCAGCCCCCTGAGCTGCGGATCGGCCTGGTTATCCCCAGTATCCACCGCCCCTACTATTACGACGGACTAGATCATTTCTCAGAAAACACAATCCAGAACCAGTGGGGCCTGGGGATAACGCGATAAAGATCGTTGATCAGTCACTTTCCGTCTTCGACGCGCTCTCCAGCCTCGGAGCGGCCCCGACCCGCCATGCCAGCCCCGCGACGCACCCGGCGCGGACGCCTGCGATGCTGGAACGCCTCAGTGCACGCGAACAGCACCATCCAGAAGGGCGAATCATGAAGTTCCGGGTTGAACGGGACGACTTCACCGATGCCGTGGCGTGGGCGGCGCGCACGTTGCCGACCCGTGCGACCTCCCAGCTTCAGGTCCTTGCCGGTCTTATGCTGGACGCGACCGGTCCAGCATTGAAGATCGCCGCTTTCGACTACGAAGTGGCCGCTCAGTGCGGGACAGCGGCGGCGATCGCCGAGGAGGGCCGGGCGTTGGTATCCGGTAAGCTCCTCGCGGAGATCACCAAAGCTCTTCCATCCGCGCCGATCGAATTGGCAACCGACGGTGCCCGAGTGGTACTTACCTGTGGTAGCGCACGTTTCACCCTGCCGACCATGTCAGTCGAGGACTACCCGACGTTGCCGCCGATGCCGGCGGTGACCGGTCACATCGAGGGGACCGCTTTCGCCGGAGCTGTCTCCCAGGTCGCGGTGGCCGCGGGTAAGGACGACACCTTGCCGGTGCTCACCGGTGTCCGTCTCGAGATCAATGGCGAGACTCTCACGCTGGCCGCTACGGACCGTTATCGGCTTGCCGTCCGGAGAATGAAGTGGCGACCTACGTCCGAAACGGTCGAGGGCATTGCGATGGTGCCGGCGCGTACGCTCAGCGACACGGCAAAATCGTTGTCAGGGTCGGGAGCGGAGGTCGCGATCGCGCTCGGATCGGGTCCGTCCGGGGAGGCTCTCGCCGGTTTCGCCGGTGGTGACAAGCAGACCACAACCCGTCTGGTGGACGGATCGTTCCCGGCCTACCAGCGGCTGCTGCCGGACAGCTCGCCGTTGACCGCGCAGATCGAGATCTCCCCGTTCGCCGAGGCCGTGAAACGTGTCGCGCTGGTCGCCGCGCGTACCGCTCCGGTCCAGCTGGGTTTCACCGCCGATCATCTGGTTCTTGAAGCCGGCGCTGGTGGTGAGGCGCAGGCCCGGGAGAGCCTGTCGATCGGCTATGACGGACCAGACCTGTCGATCGCTTTCAACCCGGCGTACCTGCTTGACGGTCTGAACGCGGTGGAGTCCGACGTCGTCCACATCGGTTTCGCGAGCGCTGACGACGCGGAGGAAGCCGCCAAGAAGCCCGCGATCCTCACCGGCAAGGCACCTGATGACGGCGAGGTTCCCGACTACCGGTATCTGCTCATGCCGATCAGGCTGTCCGGGTGACGTGCATCTCACGCACCTGTCGCTGATGGACTTCAGGTCCTATCCCGCGCTGGATCTGTTGCTCGCGCCCGGGGTGACCACGTTCGTCGGCTCCAACGGGCAGGGCAAGACCAACCTGTTGGAAGCCGTTGGCTATCTGGCGACGCTCGGTAGTCATCGAGTGGCCTCAGACGCGCCGTTGGTTCGCCAGGGCGCGGCGAGCGCGGCCGTGCGCGCGCGGATAGTGCGGGGTGACCGGGCCGCGCTGGTGGAGCTTGAGATCATTCCGGGCCGGGCGAACCGGGCAAGGCTCAACCGGGTTCCGCTTGGCCGCCCCCGTGACCTCCTGGGGCTGCTGGTCATGGTGCTCTTCGCCCCGGAGGATCTTGCGCTGGTCCGAGGTGACCCGGTCGAGCGCCGGCGTTTCCTCGATGATCTGCTGGTGGCCCGGACACCGCGGCTGGCCGGTGTGCTCGCCGACTACGACAGGGTGCTGCGCCAGCGGTCGACGTTGCTGCGGACGGCCGCGGCGGCCCGGCGCGGCGGCCGGACAAGCGATCTACGTACCTTGGACGTCTGGGACGCGCAGCTTGCCCGGTACGGGTCCGAACTGCTGGCGGCGCGTGGCGCGCTGGTCGAGGCGTTGCGGCCCAGGGTGGAAAACGCCTACTCGGCGGTGGCCTCGTCCCCCGCGCCGACTCGGAGCCTGGCCTCGATCTCGGCTGCCGGGGAGGTGACGCTGACCAGGCTTGAGTACCATTCGACGGTTCTCGCCGGGCTTCCCGACCAGGCTCTGATCGGCCGTGCCCACAGCGCCTCCATCCCGGGCGAGCCCATTGCCGGCACGCCCGGGGGCGACCGGGCCGTGCTGGAGGAGGCGATGCTCGCCGAGCTCGCCCGGCTCAGGCCGAAGGAGATCGAACGCGGGGTGACCCTGGTCGGCCCGCATCGCGACGAACTGTTGCTGTTCATCAACGGCCGGCCAGCACGGGGATACGCGAGCCACGGTGAGTCGTGGTCGCTCGCGCTCGCGCTCAAACTGGCATCATTCGAACTGTTGCGGGATGATCAACGCGAACCAGTACTGTTGCTGGACGATGTATTCGCCGAGCTCGACACGCACCGTCGGGCCCGGCTGGCGGAGCTCGTCATGCCAGCCGAGCAGGTCCTGGTGACAGCAGCGGTCGACGCGGACGTACCGGTGACGCTTGCCGGAGCGCGTTTCGAAGTCGTGGACGGGCGGGTGGACCATGTCGCCGGATGAGAACTGCACCGATAGCGAGTGGGCGGCCGCTCATGCCCCCCTGCGCGGCACGGACCTGGCCCGTCTTGTTCTCGCCCAGGCCAAGGAGGATGCCCGTGCTCGGGCGTCCGGTCGACGTCCTGGGCTGAGTGCGCCCGGCAGGCGTAACGCCGAGCGGACGGATGGCGGCGATCGGTCCGGGCGGGAGCCGCGACGCCGTCCGCACCTGCCCGGAATGGCCGCGCCCGGACGGGAGTGGGCCGAACCGGTCGCTTTCGGCGTTGCGGTACAGCGGATGCTCGCGGACCGCGGCTGGGAGGTCCGGGCGACCGACGCCACGGTCCTGGCTCGCTGGGACACGCTGGTCGGCCCGAATATCTCATCGCGCTGCTACCCGGTTTCGCTGTGTGATGGCGAGCTGGAACTGGCGGCGGAGTCAACGGCTTGGGCCACGCAGCTGCGGCTGCTGTCCCGGCAGCTGCTGGTCACTTTGCACAAGGAACTTGGGCCGGGCGTGGTGCGCCGGATCGTGGTCCGGGGCCCGACCGCGCCCAGCTGGCGGCACGGCCCTCTGCAGGCCTCCGGCGGGCGTGGT
>NZ_CAKJTR010000003.1:53354-59705 GCF_917627355.1 Protofrankia sp. Cj3
CCGTGATCGGTGGCCAGCCAGGAGCGCCGGGTCCCCGGATCGCGCCGGAGGCGTCATCCGGAGGAAGCCTGCGTATGGGGGTTCGATGGAAAGCTGTTCGTGGCGCTGTGTGCATACCAGGGGCCACCCAGCGTCCTCCTGCCAGAGAGGCCAGGTAGAATCAGGAGACGCTTCTCGCGTAGTTCGCAGTTGAGGACGAGGGGACATACCGCGTGGCCTACGATGCAAGTTCGATCAAGGTTCTTGAGGGTCTCGACGCGGTTCGCAAGCGTCCGGGTATGTACATCGGCTCCACTGGCGAACGTGGTCTGCATCACCTCGTCTACGAGGTTGTGGACAACGCTGTGGATGAGGCGCTTGCCGGTTACTGCGACACGATCGCTGTGACGCTGCTCGCCGATGGCGGTGTGCGAGTATCTGACAACGGCCGGGGTATCCCTGTCGGCGAGCACCCGACGGAGAAACGTCCGGCGGTCGAGGTCGTGCTGACCACCCTGCACGCCGGCGGGAAGTTCGATGGTAAGTCCTACGCGGTGTCCGGCGGTCTGCACGGGGTCGGCGTGAGTGTGGTGAACGCGCTGTCCACCCGCCTGGAGGTCGAGATCCGCCGCGAGGGCTTCACCTGGTTCCAGCCGTATGCGAACACCCGGCCAGCCGCACCGCTGGCCAAGGGCGCGTCGACGAGGAAGACCGGTACGACGGTCACCTTCTGGGCGGACGACACGATCTTCGAGACGACCGACTACAAGTACGAGACGCTCACTCGCCGGCTGCAGGAGATGGCGTTCTTGAACAAGGGGCTGGCGATCAGCCTGCGGGATGAGCGCCCCGAGGAGCCCCTCGAGATCACCTACTGCTACGCGGGTGGGCTCGTCGACTTCGTCGATCATCTCAACTCGAGCAAGGACCCGATCCACAAGACCGTCATCTCGCTGGACTCCAAGGGCACCGGCATCGAGGCCGAGCTCGCGATGCAGTGGAACGCCGGTTACAACGAGTCGGTCTACACCTTCGCCAACACCATCAACACCCACGAGGGCGGTACCCATGAAGAGGGTTTCCGCGCCGCTCTGACCAGCGCGGTCAATGCCTACGCCAAAGACCAGAACTTGCTCAAGCCACCGAAGGCCAACGGCAAGAACCCTGATGAGCGCCTCGCGGGGGACGATATCCGGGAGGGCCTGACCGCGATCATCTCGGTGAAGCTGGCCCAGCCGCAGTTCGAGGGCCAGACCAAGACCAAGCTCGGCAACAGCGAGGCCAAGCGGTTCGTCCAGGAGATGTGCTACTCGGCGCTGAAGGACTGGCTCGAGGCCAACCGTGTCGAGGCCCGAGCAATCGTCAGCAAGGCCCTGGACGCTCAGCGGGCGCGGATCGCCGCGCGCGCGGCTCGTGACCTGACCCGCCGCAAGGGTCTGCTCGGCGGGACGGGCCTGCCGGGCAAGCTCGCGGACTGTCAGTACACCGACCCGGAACGTTGCGAACTCTACATCGTCGAGGGTGACTCGGCGGGTGGCTCGGCCAAGGGCGGTCGCGACTCGAAATTCCAGGCGATCCTGCCGCTACGTGGCAAGATCCTGAACGTCGAGAAGGCCCGGATCGACCGGGTGCTGAAGAACACCGAGGTCCAGGCGTTGATCCAGGCGCTCGGCTGCGGCATCCACGACGACTTCGACGCGGGCAAGCTGCGCTATCACAAGATCGTACTGATGGCGGACGCGGACGTCGACGGCCAGCACATCCGGACATTGCTGCTGACGCTGCTTTTCCGGTTCATGCGCCCACTGGTCGAGGCCGGCTATGTCTTTCTCGCCCAGCCGCCGCTTTACAAGATCAAATGGGGTCGTGAGGACTGGCAGTACGCCTACTCCGATCGTGAACGCGATGGCCTGATCACGCATGGCATCGAGAACGGGCGCAAACTGCCCAAGGACGCGATCCAGCGCTTCAAGGGCCTCGGCGAAATGAACGCGACCGAGCTGTGGGACACGACCATGGACCCGGACCGCCGCATCCTGTTGCAGGTGACGCTGGACGATGCCGCCGTGGCGGACGAGCTCTTCTCCGTCCTGATGGGAGAGGACGTCGACGCACGGCGATCGTTCATTCAGCGTAACGCAAAGGATGTCCGCTTTCTCGACATCTAGAACTTCTGGCGCCTCTGGCACCTATGGAATGTATCGAAAATATCGGACAATATTTACCGCGTACTGCTGACGGCCCTCACCACCCCAGTCTGGAAGGACCCGCGTGACCGATGTACTCCCTCCGCCGCCAGGCGACCGGGTCGAACCCATCGGCATCGAAGTCGAGATGCAGCGGTCGTATCTCGACTACGCGATGTCGGTCATCGTCGGCCGGGCGTTGCCGGAGGTCCGCGACGGCCTGAAGCCCGTGCACCGACGGGTTCTCTACGCGATGTACGACGGTGGCTACCGCCCGGACCGTGGGTACTTCAAGTGTTCGCGCGTTGTCGGTGACGTCATGGGTAACTACCATCCGCACGGCGACTCAGCGATCTACGACACGTTGGTCCGGCTGGCCCAGCCGTGGTCGCTGCGTTACCCGCTGGTCGACGGTAA
Source organism: Protofrankia sp. Cj3 (assembly GCF_917627355.1). Lineage (NCBI taxonomy): Bacteria > Bacillati > Actinomycetota > Actinomycetes > Frankiales > Frankiaceae > Protofrankia > Protofrankia sp. Cj3. The sequence goes on from NZ_CAKJTR010000003.1 coordinate 55,937, forward strand.
CGGGAACTTCGGCTCGCCGGGTAACGACCCGCCGGCCGCCATGCGTTACACGGAGTCACGGCTTGCGCCGTTGGCGATGGAGATGCTGCGCGACATCGATCAGGACACCGTTGACTTCGCCCCGAACTACGACGGCCGTTCACAGGAGCCGACGATCCTGCCCAGCCGGTTTCCGAACCTGCTGGTCAACGGTGCCGGTGGTATCGCGGTCGGAATGGCGACCAACATCCCGCCGCATAACCTGCGGGAAGTGGCCGACGGTGTGAAGTGGTTCCTGACGAACCCCGACGCCACCGACGAAGAGCTGTTGGAGGCACTGATCGGCCTGATCAAGGGGCCGGACTTCCCCACCTCCGGGCTCATCGTTGGCCGCCAGGGCATTGAGGACGCCTACCGCACCGGGCGTGGCAGCATCCGCATGCGGGCCGTCGTGCAGGTGGAGGAGAACAAGGGCCGGACCCAGCTTGTCGTCACCGAGCTGCCCTACCAGGTCAACCCCGACAATCTCGCGGAGAAGATCGCCGAGCTGGTCCGGGACAACCGGGTCAGCGGCATCTCCGACATCCGGGATGAGACCTCGGCGCGCACCGGCCAACGGTTGATCATTGACCTCAAGCGGGACGCGGTCGCGAAGGTCGTCCTGAACAACCTGTACAAGCACACCCAGCTACAGGACACGTTCGGCGTGAACATGCTGGCGATCGTCGACGGGGTGCCGCGCACGCTACGGCTGGACCAGATGGTGCGCTTTTACGTCGACCACCAGGTCGACGTCATCGTCCGCCGGACCCGCTACCAGCTGCGCAAGGCCCGCGAGCGCCTGCACGTCCTCGAGGGCCTGCTGATCGCGCTCGACCATCTGGACGAAGTGATCAACCTTATCCGCAACGCCGAGTCGGCGGACGCCGCGCGCGGGCAGCTGATGGAGCGGTTCTCCCTGTCGGAGATCCAGGCGGTCGCCATCCTGGACATGCAGCTGCGCCGGCTCGCCGCACTCGAGCGCCAGAAGATCATCGATGAGGCGGCCGAGCTTCGCGCGAAGATCTCCGAGTTGGAGGCGATCCTCGCCTCGCCGACCCGGCAACGGGAGATCATCGGCGAGGAGCTTACCGAGATCGTCGACCGGTTCGGTGACGAGCGGCGGACGAGGCTCGTCCCGTTCGAGGGCGACATGTCCGTCGAGGATCTGATCGCTCGCGAGGACGTCGTGGTCACCGTCACCCGCGGTGGTTACGCCAAGCGCACGAAGACCGACCTCTACCGGTCGCAGCGCCGTGGCGGCAAGGGCGTGCAGGGTGCTGCGCTGCGCGAGGACGACATCGTCGAGCACTTCTTCGTCACCACCACTCATCACTGGCTGCTGTTCTTCACCAACAAGGGCCGGGTGTACCGAGCCAAGGCGCACGAGCTGCCCGAACAGGCCCGTACGGCCAAGGGGCAGCACGTGGCGAACATCCTCGCGTTCGGTCAGGACGAGCGGATCGCCGAAGTGATGGCGATCAACGACTATGACGCGGCGCCCTACCTGGTCCTCGCGACCCGGCGCGGGCTGTGCAAGAAGACCGCGTTGGCCGAGTTCGACTCGAACCGGTCCGGTGGGCTGGTCGCCATCAACCTGCGCGACGACGACGAGCTGATCGCGGCCCGGCTCGTGTCCGCGGGCGACGATCTGCTGCTGGTCAGCCGCCAGGCCCAGTCGATCCGCTTCCACGCCGACGACGAGCAGCTCCGCCCGATGGGACGTGCCACCTCGGGTGTCATCGGGATGCGTTTCGACTCCGACGACGAACTGCTCGCGATGGAGGTCGTGCCGCCGAGCTCGGAAGCCAATCTGCTGGTTGCCACCAGCGGGGGCTACGCCAAGCGGACGTCCCTGGGCGAGTATCCGGTGCAGGGACGCGGCGGCAAGGGCGTCCTGACCGCCAAGATTGTCTCCACTCGCGGCGGGCTGGTCGGTGCCCTGGTGGTGGGCCAGGACGACCAGCTTTACGCGATCACTTCTAACGGCGGCGTGCTGCGGACCATCGCCCGTGACGTCCGCCGGGCCCAACGACAGACCATGGGGGTCCGACTCATCGATCTGGAGGCTGGCGTTCAGGTCGTCGGAGTGGCACGTAATGCTGATGTTGACGACAGTTCGGGCAATAGTTCGACGATCAATCCCGGCGGAGGAGACTCAGCCTGAGGATGGATGTGGATGATGGGCCGGGCATGGCGGGAGACAGACCGTGAGTAGCAATGATGACGATCGGACCAACCGGTCGCCGGTCTTGCGTGGATCTTCCTTGCCACGGTCGGAGGCGTCTCCTGACCGGGGCAAGGAGACGCCTGACGACAGGCGGGGTTCCCCGGGTTCGAGCCGGCCGGCCACCGGTCAGGGCATTGTGCCCGGCCCTGGCACTGTGCCTGGCCCTGAATCCGAATCCGAATCTGGTACGAAACCGGGCCTGAAGTCCGGCCGCGGTTCGGGTACAGCCGCCGGCTCAGCCTCGGAGCGGGGCTCGGCGCGGGGCTCGGCCGCGGCGTCGGGCTCGCAGGATGACGGCACACGGGCGCAGAAGGCCCCATCCGCGATCCGGGACCTGCGGATGCCACGGGATATCCCCGACACGAGGATGCCGCCGCGGGCGTCGTCGAGTGTGCGTCCGCGCGCTGGCGGTTCGCCAGCGCAAACCAGCAGGCGGACAGGCGAGCAGCCGGACCGGCCCCGGGCCGGTGCTGATCGGCCTGAGCCCGCGGCGGATCCGGACGTCCCCGCGGAGCGGCAAAGTCCGGCACGCCCTTTCGTGCCAGGGGCACCGCATCCGTCGGCGGCCGGGCCAACGGCGAGCGCCGCGGCCACCGGGCGGCCGGCCACGCGGCCTGCAGCCGCGGCCGCACCGCCCACCACGACCGGATCGGGCAAGATCTCTGGCGTGGGGCGCGCGGCCAGCGCCGTGCCGCCCGGGGGCGCCACCGGCGTGACAGCATCCGCGTCATCGCGTACTGGCGCATCGTCGGGGACATCGCGCACCACGCTGCTGAAAGAGACGCCCACGCCGGATCCGGACACGATTTCGCTGCGTAGGCCCACGAAGACGGCGGGCGGTTCGACGGAGGGCAAGACCGGGGGGGTCTCTCCGGCCTCCGGCAGCACGGGCGGGCGCGCCATGGCAGGTGAGAACGCTGGCCGTGTGGGAGGGTCGGGACGTGCGAAGGCAGCCGTCGCGGCAGATCCGTCGGCGGAGACCGGCGCCAAGCGACCGGGTGGCGACGGTTCGGTACCCCGTGAGCGCGCTACGTGGACACCGCCGACCAGCCCGGTCACGACGGGCGGTCTGTCCGGTGCGTCGGCAGCACCTGGTGTGCCGACAGCACCCGGTGTGCCGCGCTCACCGGTTCGAGAACGAAGCGTGAAGGATCCAGCGACCGGGCCGATAGTGGGTGCCCCGACCGGGCCGTCCGTCGTCCGCCCAGCCGGCCAGGGCCGCCGTGCCCGGCTGCGCGTCACTCGGGTTAATCCGCTGTCGGTGACCCGGCTGACGTTCGCGTTCTCCCTGTGCGTGTTCGTCGTCATGATGGTCGCCGTGGCGGTGCTGTGGTTTGTGCTGAACTCGATCGGCGTGTTCGACAGTGTGGTCAACGCGGCGGACACACTCACCGACGGCAGCAACGGTGGAGTCCGCACCTGGCTGTCGTTCGCCCGAGCCATGGAGCTTGGACTGCTCATCGGCGCGATCAACGTGATCCTGATGACGGCCCTGGCCACCCTGGGTGCGTTGTTGTACAA
>NZ_CAKJTR010000004.1:0-877 GCF_917627355.1 Protofrankia sp. Cj3
CAGCCGGGACGGCCGAATTCTGATCATCGGTACCGGTGACGGCACCACGCAGCTCTGGGATGTCTCCCAGCCCGGCCATCGCCGCAAGCTCGCCGACGTGGTTGCGCACAGCCCGCCGGGGTTCACCCGTGGGGTGCTGGCGGCCTGGCTCGACGATGGCGAGCGCCTGCTCTACCTGCTGGGCGGCGACGGGGTCATGGGCATGTTCAGCCTGGCGGACCCCGCGCATCCCGTCGGCCTGGGAACCGTCGGCGGGATGGGGACAGTCATCCAGAGCGCGGCCGTCACCCCCGACGGGCGCACCCTGCTCGCCTCCGACCTCGGCCTGCCCTCGCTGTGGGCGGTGGGCGCTCGTCCTTCGGAGGTGACACGGCTGGCCCGGTTACCTGGGCACGACAGCATCCTCAACACCGCGGCCTTCTCCCCTGACGGACGGCTGCTGGTCCTCGGCTGGCAGGACGGGAGCACCGAGCTGTGGGACACGACGGACCGCTCCCGGCCACGCCGGCAGGCGGTGCTCGGGCCGGCCGACGGGGGCCGCGCCGCGGTACGGGCCGCCGCCTTCAGCCCGGACGGCCGCATCCTGGCCGCCGGGACCAACGACGCGCAGACACAGCTGTGGGAGTTGGCGGACCCCGCCCATCCACGCCAGCTCGCCGGGCTTGACGGCCATGGCGGCGCGGTGGACGCGGTGGCCTTCAGCCCGGACGGCGCGAGCCTCGCCACGGGCAGCACGGATCGCAGCGTCGTGTTGTGGAATGTCGCCGATCCGGCGAAGCCCGCACGCGCCGGTGTTCTCACCGGGCATAAGAACATCGTCCGGACGGTGGGTTTCGCCCCGGACGGCCGCACGCTGGCCACCGGGGGAAACGACGCC
>NZ_CAKJTR010000004.1:1179-16398 GCF_917627355.1 Protofrankia sp. Cj3
ACCGTGCTGTTGTGGGCGCTGGCGGACCGGCTGGCTCCGGCACGCTCGGCACAGCCGATCGCCGCAACCGCTCCATCCCCGCCGAATCCATACGCCCCGCTGGCGTTCTCCACGCTCGACCCGGCTGGCAGGCTGCTGGCGGCCTGGGCTTCCGGCGGTCGACCCGTGCTGGTGAACCTGACAGGTCCGGCAACAGGTCAAGACGCCGGCACCATCGACGTCCCGGGCAACCCGAGGGTGGCCTTCGCCCCGGACGGCCGCGCTCTCGCCACCGGGGCGCATGACGGGACCGTGGCTGTCTGGGACATCTCCGACCCCGCGGCGCCAGTGTCGACAGCGCGGTTCCGCGCCGCCGACGGTCCTGACTTTGTCGAGGACCTGGCGTTCTCGCCTGACCACAGGCTCATCGCCGTGAGCCTCCTGGACGGGCCGACAACCGTCTGGGACATCTCCGACCGGGGTCATGCCACCCGGGTGTCCACCCTCACCGAGAAGCACACCGCGAACTGCCCGGTGGCGTTCGGGCCGCGGGGACGTCTCCTGCTGTGCGGTGGGCGCCTGTACGACATGGCCGATCCCCGCCGTCCGAAGCCGCTGAGCAGCCTCACCGAACCGGACCACCCCCACGTCCAGATCTCCGGCAGCGCCCGTTTCTCCCCCGACGGAAACACCCTGGCGGCCAGCGGGCTGAAGAACACCTACCTGTTCGACGTCTCCTCGCCCGCCGCGCCGGTCTTCCGAGCGACAGTCAGCACGGATGCGTCGGTGCCCTTCATCATGTTCAGCCCGGACGGACGCATTCTCGCCACCGTCGACGGCGGCGACGAAGTAGCGCTGTGGGACATGACCGTCACCGCCGCGCCCCACCGGGTCACGGCGGTGACCCTGGCGAACTATCCGCGCGGCGTGGCGTTCTCCGACCACGGCGACACGCTCACCACCTACGATGAGTCCGGCAATGTGGTCAGGTGGAACACCGCCCCGCTGCGCGCGGCGGTGACGGACCCGGTGGCCCGTGCCTGCCGCCTGACCGGGGCCAATCCGACCCAGCCGGAATGGTCGGCCATCGCCCCCGGCGTCAGCTTCGGCCGGGTGTGCCCGAACCTCCCCGAAGCACCGTCGCCGCCGATCATCCCGATCGTCACTCGTCCCTCACCGGTACCGGCGGGAAGCTGACCGCTGCCGGTGGCGTTCCTTCAACCCACCGAAGCAGGTCCGTCGGGCTGCCGGCCCGCCCATCATGTCGTTGACAAGCACCAGCTCAAGATTGGAGTAGTGCGGGGTCAGCAGCGAGCGGACGCTGGTCGCCACGCTTGCCGCTTCGTTGTACGCGGGGCGGGCACACCGAGCCGGGGTACCGTCGCGGATCCGAGCAGCGAGTTCAGCCGTTCCCCGCGGATCATGTACCGGTGCCGGACCAGCTCCCGGCCCGCGCCGCAGAGCAGGAGTGTCTAGTAGCCGTTCACGACGACGAAGTACCCGACACCACCTAGATCACTCCCGACAGCAACGCCACCGGCACATCGGACGGGCTCACGGCGTCGATGCCAGGTACGGGAGATCCAGCACCTGACGGGCCATGTCCGCGGTTACAACGGCCGGCATAGGCGCACAGGGTAGCGGCGGGCGTCCTGAAGGGCCTGAGGATACCAGAGCAACTCACAGGCTAGGAGCGCCCGGCAATAGGGGCATGGATCAAGGAAGGTGGGTGGGGTACGTAGATCGCCAGGCGGAGGAGGAAGACGCCCTGGTTGTGGGCGTCGACCGACGACAACGCCGCGAGCTACGTGGCCCACCCACGTGACGCCGCTCCCCTATTGCCGGGCGCTCTGAGGTCCAGGATGCGCACCGGCTGGCCCGTCCACCGGTCCGGCGCCGCCGTAGCGATCACCGCACCCTCGGGACACTCCGGGGTGGGCTCGGCCGCGTACCGGACGTGCGCCGACGCCCAGCCGGTATCGCGGGCCAGCGCGACCGCGGCCGCCAAGTCCAAGTCCACAATCGTCACCGCCTGCAGCGCGGCGATGTGCTCCGCAGTTCCCGGCCGGGCCCGGTCCGCCTCCACCAACGCACACGCCGGGGCATACAGGAAATGGCCCGGCACGGTGTGGGCGCGCTGGATCAGCCGGGAGGCCAGCCTGTTGCCGTAGCCGGCCAAGACCATCGCCGTCTCGTCCAGCACCACATGCAGCGCGTCACTCACCGCACCAACGCCCGCGCCAGCCGACGGTCCAGCTCGGCATCGGCCTGCGCGGCCTCCTCTTCCGTCGGGTCGTAGCCGCTCCACTCCCGCAGCACCGCCCGTGCCCGCTCGGCGCGCTCCGCTCGTTCAGCTGGCGTAAGCAGCGTGCTCGCCAAGCGCGCCAGATACGCCCGCAACGACAGCCCCTCCGCCGCAGCCACCTCCGCCAGCCGATCCCGCGCCTCCGCCGGAATCCGCACATTCGCATCCGCCACCACAGTCTCCTCTCAGGCCGCTCCCCACAGGATACGGGTACGCAAACGTATCCAGGACCCGTCCGGATCGATGCTGGAGCATCACATCCAGGGCAAAGCACCCGGCCCAAGTACGGGCCACTTCTTCACCGCCCTCAGCGGTACGGACGGGCGTCCCCGCCGCGGGCCGATCCCAGTAGCGCCTCGACCACCGCTGTCCGGTATGGCGCGGCGATCCGTCCGAGGCCGTTCGGATCGGCCGTGCGGACCACGCCCCACCGGCTTCGACGGCAACGGCGACCGGATGCGCGTCAGCGAGCATCTCCGCGCCCACCGATATCCCGGCCAGCAAGGCACCGACCGGGCCGCCAACCGTACGGGGAAGAGCAGTGGGGCTTTCCGCGTAACGGCTTGTTGCGTTCTGTAGCCATGTTGTTCGATTGTGTTCGATGTGGAGGAGGATGAGCGCAGCGGCGACGATCCGGCCGATCCTCCATGGGCAGAGGCTGACGTTGCGGAGAGCTTTGAACGTTGTTTTGAGTAAGGAGTTCCCGCGCTCACCGACAGCCCGCTTGCCATTGCGTGTTTTGTTGTGAGCCTCCTGGCCGTCCGTGAGCTGTCCACCCGCCGGCTTCTTGATCGCTAATGGGATGTCTGTTGCGTCGAGCCACCGCGAGACGTGGCGGATGTGGGCTGCTGCCCTGGTCAGATAGCCAGAGCGAACTCGGCGAAGGCGCCGGTGAGTCGGCGACGGGGTTCGGTGTCGACGGCGAGTTCGTAGTGTCCGCGGCGGATGTGCTGGACATGTCCAGAGCCGATCACCTGGGCGGAGCGGAGACGTTTCAGGCTGCGCATCGGCCGGAGCCGGGCTTTCAACCTGCCGTGATCGGCTTCGGTCGGGTTGTTGCCTGGCGGCGTCGACGTGCTGTGCGGCGGGGAGCTGCTCCTCGAGCACCCGTGGCTACGTAGCCGGCGGCTCGGTCGATGGTCGCCTCAACGTGTCGGCGGCCGTGGGACAGCGCCCGGGTGAAGAACCGGCGGGCCGCGGCCAGGTCCCGACGTTCGCAGGCAAGCACGTCGATGACCTGGCCGAACTGGTCGACTGCCCGGTACAGGTAGGCCCGTCAGCCGACGACTATGACGTACATCTCATCGGCGAACTATCGATCCCCAGGCAGGTGGCGACACGGCCGGACGGCGTCCATCAGAAGCGGCTGAACGCTGCACCCAGCGTGACAGCGTCAACAACGATGCCGCGCTCGGCGAGCAGTTCCTCAACCTCTCGGTAGGACAAGGCGTAGGCAAATACCAGCGCCGCCAGCACGATCACTTCTGGCGGGAACCGGAACGCGGCGAACTCCGAGACCGGAACCGCCGGATGGACACGACGACGATGCACCACCCGATCATGCCCGACGAGCCCGGCCACCGTGCCCAGCCAACGCAACAGCGTCCAGCCAATCGACAGCCGGACCGGGGCGCAGATATACCGAAAGGCGACATCGAAGGCTGGAAGCCCCCAAAAGTTACCAAGTTTCTTTCATTGTCGAGGATTGGTGGCGGCCTGCCGTGGTAGGTGTTGATAGCAGGAACACAGCCAAGTGCTGACGGATCCGGCCCACGCCAACAGAAAGATGTCTCCATGCCATCCCTTCCCGCAGCGTCTCGTTGCGGGTAAATCTATGGAGGTGACCCATGTTGGTCACTACTGTCAAAGCGCCATCACCGCTCGAACCCAGTCCTAGCCAGCCAGACGGGCTACCTGTCTACCCAAACTTGGTTGCTGATCTCCTACAGGTGCAAGTCCATCCCAACGATACTGTCGCTCATGTGCTGGCGACTTGCGCAGGGTACGCATATGAGAGGGTAGACTCCGCACGGACAAAGGACGGCGGCAGCACATTTTCGGAGACCATGGCCCGACTGGGACTCGAAGGTAACCGCTGTCGCATTGTCGCAGACTATGTTGACGGGATGCTGCTGTGGTCCACGGCCTTTATTCTACAAAGTCAAGATGGTAGAATTGGAATTCTCGCCTACCGTGGCACAGAGCCAACAAATCTTCTAAACTGGTTCGCCGTCGCCGACATCGAGCCAGAGGACTTCAAAATCTGCGTCGGCAACGAACAAGATCCAAAGAACTACTTCGACGTGCACGCCGGATTTTACCGGAACACACGGGCGACCAGCGATAAGATTGTAGAGATTCTGCGTGCCGCCCTGCAACCTGTGACGAATGAGGGTGCGGTAAACATCCTAGGGGAGAGAGACCGGCAGGTTCAACCGCTGGAGCGGCTCTACATAACAGGCCACAGCTACGGCGCAGCCATCGCCTCGATGATGGGAATCATGCTGAAAAACAACGCCCGCTATCAGGACGTCGGCCAGATACTCCATGCAGTATATACTTTCGGCCAGCCAATGATCGGCTCACCCGCGCTGGCTTTGGCATGTAAGAGGCATGAGTTCCTGGGCAGAAACGTAATCCGCTACGTGTATCGTAACGACCCTGTACCGCGTCTTCCTCCTTCGGCATCCGGTCATTTCGCCCACTATCCTGAGCACGAGTTGAGGTACAGTAGGAAATGGCCGTGGATCGAGAGTCCGGCATCGTCGCAGACGAACGACCTCTTCATAGCCCCCGAGGCGCTTCTCGGATTCGTGGAACGCCAGATGTGGCTGCTACGGCACCTGCATCCTCAGTATTCGGTCGTTGACCACCTGCCGCAAAACTATATTGCGGCCCTTATTCCGCCAGGCATAAGGAATGAGTTCGGGGAGCTACCCCTACCCTGACGATCAGTAGTGGGACATGGTCATCCCCTTACCCTGCAACATCTTTGTTTGCAACAGCCGATGAACCAGAGCGGGATGCCACCCGCCGTATGACGGTAACATTCACGCCTGTCCGAGAGATGCCCGGACGCGGCACTTTCTGGTTCGCCCCTTGCCAACACCCCGGGTTGCACCTCGTCCACGACTTGCTCCTAGGACACATCGAAAGACGACCACACATGTGAATCCACAATCGATCGGTCACATAGGTGGTATGCCACTGGGCAACCACTCGACACGGGTAAGTATTCGGTAAACCCGTGGGATCTTCGAGCCCGCACCCCGGCTGACCTGCGCAGACGTCCTGGCGCCCCACGGCATGACCGAATACTTACCGACACGGAAACCTAAAAAGGAACACTCATGGCAACCTACGGTTCGGGAACGACACCTCACCAACCGCTGCACTGCATCATCCCCCCGATCTGCTGGCCCGACTTGTCGGTGAAGGCGAAACCGAGCAGGTGCGGGCTGCGGCGCTGCGCACCCTGCAGCTAGACCACTCGTTCCGGCTGGCCCGCGCCGAGACAGCCGCCCGGTCCGGCGGCCCGACAGCCCGGCGGATCACCTTCGGCCGGCAGGGCGGCCGGCCTCAGCGCACCATCTACGACCAGCAGCAGCAGCAGAGTCAGACGCTAGGCACCCGGGTACGAGGCGAGGGCGAGCAAGCAACCGGCGACCCAGCCGTCGACGAAGCCTACGACGGCTTCGGCATGACCTACGACTTTTACTGGCGCGTCTTCCAACGCGACTCCATCGACGGCCAAGAGATGCCCCTGCACGGCGCAGTCCACTACGCCGAGCACTACGACAACGCCTTCTGGGACGGCGCTGAGATGTTCTTCGGCGACGGCGACGGCCAGATATTCACTCGGACCACCGCGGGCATCGAGGTGATCGGCCACGAACTCACCCACGGCGTAACCCAACATGAAGCGAACCTGACCTACAGCGGCCAGTCCGGAGCCCTCAACGAGTCCCTCTCCGACGTGATGGGCAGCCTGGTCAAACAGTTCCGGCTCAGCCAGAAAGCCTCCGACGCCGACTGGCTGATCGGCGCGGACATCGTCGGACCCGCCCTCCAACCAGCCCTGCGGTCCATGAAAGCACCCGGCACCGCCAACCCACACGACAACCAGCCCGCTGACATGAACCACTACGTCCACACCGCCGACGACAACGGCGGGGTGCATCGCAACTCCGGCATCCCCAACCGCGCCTTCTACCTCGTCGCCGATGCCCTCGGCGGTTTCGCCTGGGAAGTACCCGGCGCCATCTGGTATACCTCGCTCTTGGACCCCCAGCTACCCCCAAACGCCGAGTTCCGCGACTTCGCCCGGATCACTCTCCGCCACTCCCGGCAGATCTACGGCCCGACCAGCGACGAAGCACAGGCGGTCCAAAACGGCTGGGAGGCGGTGAAGGTCCCCATAGCCTGACAAGCCCTCATCCGCTGTGTCCCCCACCCAGGCTCGAGCTGCCCGACCTCCGCGACCGCGGGACCATCAACAGATGCGCGTGGAACTCGAACGCAGCGGCGGCTTCGCCGGCCTGACCCTGCGGGCCGTGCTCGACACAGACCAGCTCCCCCCGGACCAGGCCAGAAAGACCGAAGTCGCACTTAACACCATCAGGTGGGACGATCAGCCCCCATCCCCGAAAGGCGCGGACTACTATCAGTACCAGCTCACAGTCACCGACCCCACCGGCCGACAGCGTTCCACCACCCTCTACGAGCCGCAGATACCCACCACACTGCGGCCCCTGCTCCACCAACTCGTCGCCCGAGGCCAGCTCAGCTCATGACAGATTGGAGGGTTCCCGCTTTCGGGGACAACGAACCTGAAGGTCACTGTCTACGACAGTGGGAACCCTCCACCGCCGGCAGCGCGGGCAGCTACACCCCCTGGACGATAGAGCACACACATTGGCTACGGAATGTCATCTGGGGCGAGGACTCCTCCTGCTCCGCACCGGCGACAACCCCCAATTCTGGGCCGCCATCACGAACCTCGTGATCAACCTGTTTCGTTTACTGGGAGTAACACAGTTCACCCGAGAGACCCGCCGTAACGCCCGTGACCCCAAGCGAGCCCTCCACATCCTGACCCTCTGACCCCCGCCGACCAGCCACAACACACCTCACGGACTTTGAAAAATCCCTACCGTTATGCCGACCTCGGCATAACGGCGATTTGCTGGCAGTGGACGTGTCGCCTTGATCGCTTGATTCCACCCCGGTTGAGACCGCCCAACAGGCTCTACGAGGGCGGGGCTTGAGTAACCGGGGGCGAACGCCTTCTGGTATTCGGGGCCGGCGCGCTTTCCGTTGGCGCCACGGGCTCGGTCGTCGACGGCGCAGGCTCGGTCGTCGACGGCGCGCTTTCCGTCGGCACCGCGGACTCGGTCATCAACGGCGCACTTTCCGTCGGTGATACAGGCTCGGTCGTCGACGGCGCACTTTCCGTCGGCACCGCGGACTCGGTCGGCGTCGGCGGCGGCGCAGGCGTGGTCGGGGCGGTCTGCGTGCCCGCCTGCGGCAGCACGTACCGCGGACCGTCTTCGGCCCCGGAGGTACCGATGGGGCGATCGAAGACCGAGCCGCTTGACAGATCCCTGAGGGTGAAACTGACAATGGCCACGGTCACAGCTGTGACAGATGTGACGGTTGCGCGGGAGAACGCCGGCCACGGTGTACCGATATACCTGAGGCCCTCGGTCGCAGTCGGTTGAGTAAGCGGATTTCCACAATTACATTTCGCTACCGGCTTCCCATACTTGTCAACAATCACCGCAGTGCCGGCCTGGATGACAGCGGGCGTCGACCGGGCCTTCCCATCGACAAAAGAATAGTTGGTGAGATAGGTGTCATACTGAAGAAACACCGGAGTAAGCCCGGCCAGATAGTCAGGAATGTCAGCCGCCAGGATTCCCAGTACGCCCGCCCAGGCAGCAGCCCGGTCGGGGTGTGTCGTGAGATCCATGCCGAGTTCCTTCGTATCGCATGCGGATTCGTTGTGCATCCCCCCGTACAGCCCTGCGGTGTCCGCCCGGAATGCACCACTTATTCCACGTGGCGGCGTCACGTCCGTCCGGTCGGTGGCCGCGGTCCGCACGAAAGGAGCAGCGCCGGGCGCCGATGCCGGCGTCAGGTCCACGTCCACCCCGGATTTCCCACCGCCATGGATATGGATACGGGCCACTGCGAAACCAGTAACGCTCGCAACGAGAGTCATGGCAAAAAATATCTGTACAGACATTGTAAAAGAAATTCTCCCGCGCCCGCCAGGTGACGACGGTTCTTTCTTGGTCAATCTCATGTGACCCCCAGTCCACGGGCCGCGAGAGATTTCCCGTTCACGGCTCCGCCCTCGCCTCTCGCGCACATGGTCAGGTGATCGTCCCACGTACAGACAGAGCACGCCACTCGGTCTATCCGCGCCGGCGGTCATGGCATATCCGGAACAGTTGTCGGCTCTCCGTCGGGTATACCGGATATCGACGGTGGACTTTCTTATCCGGGATAAACCGCCGTCCATCGAACGACTCAACTTTCACTACTACGCTACGTCGATCTCCTATTCCAGACGGATGGTATGGAATGGGTCGCCGGTACAGTGATCACGATTGACGACGTTCGCGCCCTAGAGGAGGTCCCGTCAACCCGATCCCCAGTCGATGATCATCAGGTCGTAGTTGCCGGTCCGACGGGACGTTCACGTCCCGGTCGCCCACAGGGCGGAGATCGGCAGACAGGCCAGCCCGTCGCCGAAGCTGAGTGATTGGGCACCGCAGTAGAGCACGAACCCAGCGTGGAATCGTTCACCGAGCCGCCGCTGCAGGAGCTTCAGGCCACGGAAGTCCTCCGCACGCACCGTCTCCGCGGCCTTCACCTCAATACCAACAACCCGGCCGGCGTTGTCCTCCAGGAGCCCGTCCACTTCGTACTGGTCCCGGTCACGGTAGTGATACAGCCGGGCGGAGGTCTGGGACCAGGTCAGCTGCCGTGCCAGTTCGCTGAGGACGAAGTTCTCGAGCAGACCGCCAACAGGCCCATCAGTGTTGGGGCTCGTAGCCAGGTAACTGGCGAGGCCGATGTCCACGAAGATGACTTTGGACGTCGCGACCGCCCTCGTCGTGAGGTTCGTCGACCACGCCGGCACGAGCCGTACGAGGTAGACCGTCTCCAGAATGTTGATGTAGCTACGGACCGTCGGGGCCGAAAGGCTCAGCTCGCTTGCGACACGGCTGATGTTGAGCAGGCCGCCGGTCTGCGCGGCCAACAACAAAATGAGCCTGCGCATCTCACCGGACTTCTCGATGTCGGCCACCTGCCTGATATCACGGCTGAGCAGGTCCGAGACATAGCCCTCGAAGAACCGCTGCCGTCGCCGCGGGTTCTCTCGCCGCCATGCTTCCGGGTAACCGCCCCGGGCCATCCTGGCCAGGTAGTCCTTACGTTTCAGCGCCGACGGCTCGCTGCGCAGGTCGGCGCCGAGCGCGAAAGCGGCGTCGACGAAGCCGTCGGGGGCATCGTCGATCTCGCCCTGGGACAACGGCCAGAGTTCGACGGTCTCGGATCGACCGGGCAGTGCATCGGGCAGGCTGCGCAACGCGAGCAGGCGAGCGGATCCGGTCAGCAGAAATCGACCGGGCCGAGGGTCACGGTCGACGAGGTTCTTGATTGCCAGCCAGAGATCGGGCACTCGCTGCACCTCGTCGATGAGCATCAGGCCGTCGTGGTTGATGAACCGGACAGGGTCCTCGGTAGCGGCGGCGCGGGTCGCCGGATCATCGAGAAACCGTGCCACCCCGCCGGCCCGCGCCCGCAGCACGACCTCGGCCAGGGTGCTCTTGCCGACCTGGCGGGCACCGTTGACGACCACGACCCGTGTGTCGGTGAGCGCCTCCGCGATCAGGTCCACTGCTCGTCTGGGTACATAGCCAGCAGCCCTGCGCACGAGGTGATCGTAGCAGCATCCCTTCGATCTGCCGAATCTCGATCTTTAGATCTGCCGGCTCCACGTCTTTCAATCTGCCGAATATCGATCTTCAGATCTGCCGAAATTGCATCTCTGCATCGCGATGTATAGATGCTACGATGACGGCATGCGCACCACCATCGACCTACCAGAGGATCTTCACCGGCAAGCTATGTCGATCGCCAGGGACACCGCACGGACCTTGAGCGAGACGGTTGCCGACCTCATGCGTCGCGGCCTGGGGCACGGTAGTGCGGCGGAGATATCCCGAAGCGAACGGACCGGTCTCCCCGTGGTGCACCTTGGCACGGTCATCACGACCGAAGAGGTTCGCGCTCTGGACGACGACCAGTGACCACCCTCCTGGACGCCAACGTGCTGATTGCGCTCGTTGTCGCCGACCACGTCCACCACGACACCGCCGAGGCATGGCTCGCCAGCGCCGCCGGCCACTTTGCGACCTGCCCCATCACCGAGGGCAGCCTGGTACGCCTGCTCATCCGCGAAGGTCAGTCCGCACAGACGGCAACAGCAGTCGTGTCGGCGCTGACCAGCGACCCCCGCCACGAGTTCTGGCCGGACGAGGTGTCCTACCGCGCCGTGTCGATGAGGGGTGTCATCGGGCACCGGCAGGTGACCGATGCATACCTCGCGCAGCTCGCCCGTATACATGACGGCCGTCTCGCAAGCTTCGACCAGGGGCTGGCCAAGCTCCACGACGATGTCGTCGACCTGATCCCCACCCGATGAGCCGGCGAGTTCAAACGGTCGTAGCAACATATCGATGTCGCTATCTATCGATAGTAGGACTATTCTCTTTCGTTGATTTATTTGCGAAAGAGACCAACTTTGACGAAGAGCGCCCGGCAATAGGGGTGCGGATCAAGGAGCGGAGCTGGGGTGCGTGTGGCGCGAGGCGGCGGCGGGAGCCACCCTGGTGCTGGGTTCGGCTCGACGATCGTTCTTCATCGTGATCGACTCACTGGAATGGTACTTCTGCGGCGTGTCCCTCTGGTGGGTTGAAGCCGCGCCGGACCATGGTTCCCCAGTCCTGCCGGCCGCGCAGGAAGTTGAGGATGCCACGCAGCCGCCAGATGACGGTGAGCTGGCGGTAGCCGAGGTTTTCCAGGACGGACCAGGAGATGAGCAGGGCAAGATCGAGGGGATTGCCGGGGCCGTGGCCGGTGCTCTGGTCGAGGAGGACCGCGCTGAGGCTCAGCAGGACTCCCCAGCCGTAGGCAACGAGGAGGAACAACGCGGCAAAAGGCAGATTGATCGCCCCGAGGGCGATGGCCGCGACAAGCCCGAGCAGGCCGAGCCCCTCGATGACGGGGCCGAGCAGCTCGACCAGCACGAAGTAGGGGAACACGAGCAGGCCCAGCACGCCCCAGCGGGGATTGAGCAGCAGGGATCGATACCGGCGGAGCACGTCGGCGAGGCCTCGTTGCCAGCGGTCGCGCTGCCGGCCGAGCACCGCGAGGGATTCCGGTACCTCGGTCCAGGCGATCGGGTCGGGCACGAAGACGACCCGGCTCGGACCGCCGGTGGCCAATCCGTGGCTGCGCAGGTGCACGACGAGTTCCATATCCTCGCCGACCGTGTCGTGGACGTAGCCGCCGAGCGCCTGGATCGCGTCACGCCGGAAGACACCGAAGGCGCCGGAGATGATGAGGTTGCCGCCGAGCTGGTTCCAGCCGAGCCGGCCGTACAGGAAGGCTCGCAGGTACTCGACCCACTGGATGCCAGGCAGCGGGCGTCGCGGCACGTGGACGGACTCGACCCTGCCGCCGCGCACGGACGCCCCGTTCACGACGCGGATCGTGGCACCGGCGGCGACGACATCCTCGGCGTCCAGAAAAGGGCGCAGGATCCGGAGCAGCGCGTCTGGTTCGAGGATCGTGTCGGCGTCGATGGCGCAGACCAGCTCCCCGGTGGCGACGTTCAGGCCGGCGTTGAGCGAGTCGGCCTTGCGGCCGTTGTCCTTGTCCACAACGAGCAGTTGGGGGTTGGTCCTCGACTGGTAGAGCCCGCGGATGGGCTTGGTGGCCACAACCCGGCGGTAGATCGGATGAATCGGGCTGAGCTCGAACTCCCGCTGGAGCACGGCGAGCGTCGCGTCGGTGCTGCCGTCGTTGACAAGCACCAGCTCAAGATTGGAGTAGTGCAGGGTCAGCAGCGAGCGGACGCTGGTCGCCACGGTTGCCGCTTCGTTGTACGCGGGGGCGAGCACGCTGAGCCGGGGTACCGCCGCGGATCCGAGCAGCGGGTCCAGCCGTTCCCCGCGGATCATGTACCGGTGCCGGACCAGCTCCCGGCCCGCGCCGCAGAGCAGGAGTGTCTGGTAGCCGTTCGCGACGAGGAAGTACCCGAGCACCACCCAGGTCAGTCCCGACAGCAGCGCAGCCAGCGCATCGGACGGGCTCATGGCGTCGATGCCAGGTACGGGAGATCCAGCACCTGGCGGGCCATGTCCGCCGCGTACGGGTCGGCCTGCCGCAACGCCCGCCGAAGATAGAGGTACCCCGCCGGGCCCATCCGCCGCAGCGCGAGCGCCGCGTGCCGGCGGACCTCCCAGCTGGGATCCGCCAATGCGTCAGCCACCGCGGGTGCGGCGGGCCAGTGGCCGAGCGCGCCGAGGCCCCGGGCAGCCGTCGCGCGGACGGTCACGTCCGGGTCGCGGAGCAGTTCTGCCAGGCTCGCGACCGCTTCGGCGCCACCGATCGCCGCGACCACCTCGGCGGCGCGGGAGCGCACGGACGGATCGGGGCTGCGGCAGTGCAGGAGGCCGGGGGCGAGCAACGCGGGTTCCGCTAGTCCGGCCGCGACCTCGAGCGCGCTGGCCAGCCGGTGGACGTCCGGTGCGGTGAGGTAGCGCACGAGCGGGCGCACACCGCGACGACCGATCCGCAGCAGCGCGGCCTTTGCCGCGAAGCGGCACCGGAGCATCGGATCATCGAGCATGTCCACCAGCCGGTCCGCGAGTGCCGGGTCGGGATGGTCGACAGCCCAGGCCGCGGCGGCGGCGCGTACCTGGGGGTGCGGGTCGGCAAACAGCGCGGGCACGGTATCGGCACCCTCGCCGAGCAGCGAGAGCGTCCGGACCGCGCGTAGCCGCCGCCACCAGCGGCGGCTACGGCACCACCCCGCGGCCTCGCCGATCAGGTCGGCGGAGCCGGCCCGTCGCAGGACCAGCTCGGACGCGGTCCCGTGCACGGGACCGGTGAGATCGGCGAGGGTGGCCAGCCGCAGCCGCCGCGGCAGCTGCGCGAACCGGTGGGACAGCTCTGCCGCTGGCGTCTTGGTGCCACCTCCGGCCTGGGAGCCCATGACCCGGGCGAGCCGGGCCCGGTCGCGCCGCCGGCGCGCGGCGGCGTAGGACGCGGTCGCGGCGAGTGCGGCGAGCAGCAGCACCAGCACCAGCGCCTCGGTGGCCACCACCGCGCGAAGCAGCTGGACGATCGTCATGACGCGATTACCCGCCGTACCCGTTGCAGGAGAACGGGGACACTGAACGGCTTGGCGATGTGGTCGGCCGCGCCCTGCTCGAGTGCCTCGAGGACTTCCGGCTCGGTTGACCGTACGGTCAGGACGATGACTTTCGAGGTAGCGAGCACACCGTCCCGGCGGAGCTGGCGCAGCACGTCGAAGCCGTTGACCTCGGGCAGGTCGACGTCGAGGAGGATGAGCCGGGCGCGCATCCGGTCCGGTCCGGTGAGCCGGCGCAGCGCCTCGCGCCCGTCACCCAGGCACACGACGCGGTAGCCGCGCGTCTCCAGCGCGTGGGTGAGCAGGTCGGTGAGTATCGGGTCGTCGTCGACGACGACCACGTCGGGCATCCGCTGGCGGTCAGCCACCGTGGGCTGCCAGCCGGCGGGCAGGACCCGGTCACCGGTGAGGCCCTTGGCCTGGTAGAGCGCGTGGTCCGCGGCCCGGTAGACCTCGTGCAGGCCACGCCCGTCAACGCCGTACTCGGCCACCCCGGCGGTGAAGGTGACCCGGAAGGGCGGGCTGTCACCGGCCCGGAACCGTTCCTGCCTGAACGCGGCGAGCGCGTCGGCGACACGCGCGACACCGTCATCGCGGGTCATGCCGTACATGCCGAGCGCGATTTCCTCGCCGCCCCACCGCGCGATGACGTCGTCGGCGCGGAAGGACGCGCTGAGCACCGCGGCGAGCCGTTGCAGCACCCGGTCGCCCACCGCATGCCCGTACCGGTCGTTGACCCCCTTGAACCGGTCGAGATCGAGCAGCGCGAAGGTCAGCGGCAGGTGGGTCTGGCGGGCGGTGGCCTCGAGGCGCTCCATCTCGTGCTCGAACTTGCGGCGGTTCGTCAGCCCGGTGAGCGGGTCGGTTTCGGCGAGCGCCTGATACAGCCGGACGCGATCAAGCCGATTCCGGACGCGGGTACGCAGCTCGGCTCCCCTCATCGGCTTGGTCACGTAGTCGTCGGCGCCGGCCGAGAACACCTCCTGGACGGTATGCGGGTCGGTGGCGGCGGTGAGGACGAGCACGGGCAGCCCGGCCCACCGGTCGTCACCGCGGACGAGGCGGCACAGCTCGATACCGGTGACGTCCGGCATGTCGACGTCGAGGAGTACGAGGTCGGGCCTGCTCCGTTCCAGCACATCCCAGAAACGCAGCGGCTCGGCGAGGGTCGTCAACCGCAGGGCGTCGTCCGCGAAGATGGCATGCAACGCCGCCAGGATGGCGGGATCGTCGTCGACGGCCAGCAGTCTCGCCACTCCCTGCTCGCGGCGGTCAAGCGCGGCGGTCAGTGCGGCCGCCAGGCGGTCGGGCGCCAGTGAGTGGGGCAGGAAGCCACGAGCGCCGGCCCGAGCCGCCTGTACCCGGTCGCCGAGGACATTGCTGCCACCGATGACGAGCATCAGCGGGCTGGGGTCGCACCGGTCGAACTCACTGAGCAGTTCCAGCGCCGCGCCGCCGGGCAATGCCAGGTCAAGCACGA
>NZ_CAKJTR010000004.1:16748-20408 GCF_917627355.1 Protofrankia sp. Cj3
GGCGGCGGCGCCGCCAGGCGTGGTGATCTCCTGCCGTATCCCCTCGAGCAGGCCGCATCCTCGCAACAGCGCCGCGTGGTCCCGCGGCCCGTCCGCGGCCAACATGCGCTCGAGGTCCCGGGCAAGATCGGAGGCGTGACCGAAACCGAAGGTACCAGCTGATCCAGCGAGTTTGTGCGCCTCGCGTGCGGCGCGTTCCCGGGCCGCCTCGTCGAGGCGGCCCTCCAGCAGCGCGGCGACCGCATCGTCCAACACGTCGATCCGGGCGAGCAGCGCGGGCCCGGCGCGCTCCCAGACCGCCCGCACCGCGCGGGAGACGTCCGCATGCCGGGGAGGCGCGCTCAGTCGGTCCACGCCAGGCAGGCGGCCACCTGGTCCGCCAGGTTCATCGGGTCGAACGGTTTGGTCAGCACGCCGGCGACGTCCTGAGCGGCCCAGCGCTGCCGCTCGCTGCTCTGGACCTTCGCCGTGAGGAAGACGACCGGGATCATCCGGGTCAGCTCCTGTGCCCGCAGCCGCGCCAGCGCCGTCGGACCGTCCATCCCCGGCATCATCACGTCGAGCAGGATCGCGTCGGGACATCGTGCCGCCGCCATGACCAGCGCCTCCTGCCCGCCGCTCGCCGTACTCACCTCCCAGCCGCCGACCATCTCCAGGCTCATCTGGGCCACCTCGCGGATCGCCTCGTCGTCGTCCACGACCAGGATGTGATGAACGCTCACGGTCCTCCCCGCTCATCTCGTAGACCCGTCCCTCCATGCATGCGGAAACCTGGGGCCGCTGGCCGCGCGGCGGCGAACGGATCGCGCCGCCGCCAGCCGCCGTCAGCCCTCCTGCCGATCATCGGCCTGCCGGCCGATGCCCTCCCCGACGGCGGGCTGGGTATCGGTGATCCGGTTGAGCAGTTCGACAA
The DNA here is from genome assembly GCF_917627355.1 of Protofrankia sp. Cj3. NCBI lineage: Bacteria > Bacillati > Actinomycetota > Actinomycetes > Frankiales > Frankiaceae > Protofrankia > Protofrankia sp. Cj3. The sequence continues at coordinate 17,662 of NZ_CAKJTR010000004.1, forward strand.
CGCGTTGCTCGAACTCCTCCGGCTTGGTGCGGCTCTTGGTCATGAAATGGGTTTCGCCGAGCATCAACCGGCGTCGCTCATCGTCACTCAGGTCCAGCGCCGTATAGACGACGACCGGCACACCACGGAGACGGTCGTCCCGGCGCAGCCGGTCGACCACGCCGAAGCCGTCCAGCTCGGGCAGGTCGAGGTCGAGGACTATCAGTTGCGGCAGCAGACGCTGGCTGAGCTCCACGGCCTCCTCCCCGGTCACCGCGAGGACGGCCGCCAGGCCGCTGCCGGCGAACCTCTCGATGAGGACCTGGCCGAGCCCCTCGTCGTCCTCCACCACGAGGACGCGACGTGGGTGCGGCTGCCCGTCGAGGACTCGCTCGAGAGCCGTGACCAGTTCGCCAAGACCCAACGGCTTGGGTATCCACTCGTCGGCGGCGGGAACAGCGTTGCTGTCGTCCGGGGTGAGCCCGGACAGGATGACAATCGGGACATCCGCGGTCCGCGGCCGTCGTTTCAGCTCGACCGCGGTCTCCCAGCCGTTCAGTCCCGGCATGAGCAGGTCCAGAACGATCACGTTCGGCGGGTCGGCTGTCGCCCGCTCCAGTGCCTCACGCCCCGAGCTGGCCGACACGACGCGGTAGCCCTGATCTACCAGTACCGTGCGCAGGACCTCCAGCAAAGCCGTATCGTCGTCACAGATCAGTACCGACCGTGGCTCACGGCTGTGCGCCATCGGGTGAACCGCCGGTAGCTGGAATGAGAAGGTCGCCCCGCGCCCCGGCTCGCTTTCCGCCCAGATACGGCCGCCGTGCTGTTCCACGATTCCCCGGCAGATCGCCAGCCCCAGCCCGGTGCCGCCCTTCTGCCGGGAATCGGAGGCGTCGATCTGCTCGAACCTGCCGAACACCTTCTCCAGCGCGTCCGCCGGAATCCCGCGGCCTTCGTCGCGGACGCGGAACAACTGGCCGCGGTCCTGCGGCATACTGCTGATCGTCACGGTGCCGCCGCGGGCGGAGAACTTCACGGCGTTGCCGATGAGGTTCGTCAACGTCTGGTTGATCCGGTCCGGGTCCGCCCACACCGCGCCACTGGTCACGTCGGTGCGCAGGATCACCCCTGCTTCGTCGGCGAACGCCGCCAGTTCGGTGACGGCGGCGGCGAGCAGGTCGGCGGCCTCGCAGGTACGCCGCTGCAGCACAAGCCTGCCAGCGGACATCCGTTCGACGTCGAGGATATCGTTGATCAGGCGAATCAGCCGGTCGGTACTGTCCACAGCGACGTCGGTCATCCGCTGTGCCCGCTGCGGAAGACCGCCGAGCACCCCGCCGGCCAGCAGGCCGAGCGCACCGCGGATCGACGTCAGCGGGGTTCGGAGCTCGTGGCTGACGACGGAGATGAACTCGTTACGCATTCGCTCGACTACCCGTCGCTCGGTCACGTCTCGGAACACCACCACCGCGCCGGCGACAACCCCATCATCCATGATCGAAGTCACCGTGTGCTCAGCGGGAAAGGTCGTGCCGTCGGCCCGGCAGTAGTGGATCTCAACCGACGCACCCTGCCTGTCCTCCGAGGGCCGCGCCACAGACGACGCGACCCGGCCATCAGCTGACCGGCCGGCGGCGGCCGGGGCCGTCACGATCAGTTCATGGGGCTGACCGACAACCGCGTCCGCTGTGCTGCCCAACAGGCGCACGGCCGCGTCATTGACGAAGGTGACGCGGCCGTCGACGCCCACGCCATAGATGCCGTCCCCGGCCGAGTTGAGGATCAGCTCCTGTTGACGGGTCAACCGCTCCAGCGCGTTTCGCTGCCGCCCGAGCCCGCGGGTGAGACTGGCGTTGGCGAGGATGGTCAGGACCGCCCGCGCGGTGACGAGCCCGAGCAGAGCGACGCCGAGAGCCGCGAGCAACGGCACATAGGTCCCGCCCGCGTCGCGGAACCCGTTGACAATTCCCCAGCTCAATGCCGCTAGCGCAAGTGGGTACGGCAGGATCTCGACCACCAGCCGCGCGCGGCCCAGCCGGGCGGGGGTGGGTGTGTGCTGTTTCGGCAGGGTGGTCGTGAGCGCCGCGACAGCCGCGAAAGCGATCAGTAGATAGCCGCTGATCCCGACCGCGTCCAAGGCTGTTCCTGTGCTGTTGCGACCGGTCGCCTCGAGATAGTGGTCGCCGACCTCGCCCGTGGCCTGCGCCAGCACTCCCGCGGCGACCAGCACCAGAGGAAGCCGGCCGCCCGGCCGGCCGCGAAACCCCAGCGCCACCACCGCGCCGATAATGACGACGTGGCCGATGATGTGGACGACGGTGATGTGTCGCTCCATGCCGGCGATCGTGTGGGGGCGGTAAATGGGCTTGAGAAACCGTTCCCAGGTCAACAGCAGCACCGCCAACGCAATGATCACTCCATCGATGGCGACACGGGCACGTTCGACCGCCCCCAGGAAACCGTTCGCAAGAACGATCACCGCGGCCAACACGAACGGGACCGCGGCCAGCTCGCCGATGTCCACCGGAAGCGGCGGGGACGAGTCCGTGACCACCAGCGAGACGAACGCGACGACCTGGGCGACGCTCAACGAGGCGACCGCGGCGGCGAGCAGCGCCCAGCCGAGCCGCTCCTGGCCGCGGTGACAGCGGCCGGCATAGGCGCACAGGGCAGCGGCCAGGAGCGACACCGCGACGAAGGCGCTCCGCGAGACGACGCTCCTGGTATAGGCGCCGCCGAAGTCATTAAGATCCCAGCTGGCCAGC
>NZ_CAKJTR010000004.1:20814-23465 GCF_917627355.1 Protofrankia sp. Cj3
GCTCCCGGGCACAGCGCGCCGTCCTTCGACGCGGTCTACCGATCGACCACGGATGCTCCCGATGCCCGGCGACGCAGGAAGGAAACCGCCCGAACCAAGCACTACCCTGAGTCTTCTATCAAGCACTAATGGTTACCTTGATTCGCTCGGATCGCCACCGCAGCGCGAACCAGGGCCCGTAGGCCGGCCCGAGGCGGAGATCCCAGGGCGGAGATCCCAGGGCGACCACCGTCCGCGCGCACTCGACCAGCACCGCCTCGTCGCCCCCACTCGGGACGATGATCACCCCGCAACACCGGCACATCATCAAGATTTTCCGACGCTCGGTGATATTTGGTGATATGCGATGGCCTTCGGTACCGGCGCCGGCCGAGCATCGGGCGCATGACCGCCCGGCCCGACTCCACAAAAAAATTAATCCAATACACCAATAAATCTCATGTGCCAATCAAGACCATAGCGGCCGTACTGGACAACGCCCGGCCAAACACCTGTGTGAGCTGCGCAAATGTACCGGCACACCGTAAAAGTTGACCGGCTACGCACGCACTACCTATCCTTCGAACATAAACCCGTTCCAGCTTGATATTGGTTAAGCTGGCAGCTCAGAAGGAGTATCTATGAAGACAGCTTCCATGTTTACCGTCAAGCCAGTTTTGATGTTGCTGATCGCGACGCTCCTTGCCGTCGGTGCGCTAGTCGCAACTCCGGCGCTGACGGGCAGCACATCGACATTCCATCTGGCCGAGGACGAATCCGCGTTTTTCGTACCCTCTATCGCGGAAGATGATGTGAAAAAAATGAAAGAAAACGAATGGAAGGAACCGATCCACAGACATCCATATGGTCCAGAATGGGACCTCCGTAGCAAGATTTCGTCAAAGTAGCTATGACTGTATGTAACAATGCTCGCATGTCGGGATGGGGGGTTGGGGCCGCAGTGTGTAGGTGTCCCCAAAGGTTCGAGGCCTCCCCAGGGACGGTGAGACGGCGGGCTGCCGGTCACGAAGAGCGACTGGAACTGTGGGGCTGTCGGGGTGCGACACACGAGGCCGAGGTTATTGCTTAGAGGCACGACTCCTGATGATCTTTGGGTATCTCATCCCATGGGTCCCCAAGAGTCGGTCAGGTAGCCCCGGCGGGGTGCAGGTGATGGTGGGCCCGAACGCGCCGCTGGATGTGGCGGGCAAGTGGTGGGACTCGCTGACGCTGGCGGGCACGATGGCTGCCCTGTGGTACCGGGCTCAGGTCTCCGGGTTCCCGGGTGGTCGGCACCGTCGGGACGGGGGCCGGTGATGGCCGGCGGCGTGGTGCGGGCGCTGAGCTGCACGCGGCACACCGGTCCCGGGGACGGCGCCGAACAGCGGGAGGTCTTCAGCTCGGCGTGTGTGGCGCGGGGCTGGTCGGCTGGGGGTGCAGTGCGTGAGTTCGGGTCGAGGCTGCGGGCCTGGTGGGCGGCGCTGGGGCTGGTACAGGCGGGCCGGTATGACGTGGTGGTGGTCGACAGCATCGACCGGCTTGAAAGACGAAAAGAACGTTAGCGACGGCGATCACAAAACGGGCCAAGATCATGATCTGACACCTTCCGGATGCCTACCCGCACTGCCTCTATGCTGACGTCCGTGGACTTCAGGGATGTGGGCGAGCGGCGGCAGATGCGGCGGCCATCGATAGAGGTTGACGAGCTAGAAGACGCTTCAACTGGCTTGAGGGGCCAATTTGATCTAGATGGTCTTCGGCTGACAGGCGAGCAGTCTGGCGTCCGTGGCGAAGGAAGTATTTCTCGCTCCATTCTGTCGGGAAGTGAACTTTCGGATGCCAGCCTCGGGCCCCTTAGCTGCACCGATGTTCGATTTGAGGGTGTGGACCTCTCTAACTCTTCCTGGACTGGCGCTGGCATGCGCAGGGTCGAGTTCGCGGGATGTCGAGCGGTGGGCTGGTCGGCTCAATTTGAGCGCGTCGAAGATGTCGCGTTCACTGACTGTCGACTGGACTACTGCTCATGGGTGACAGAAAATAGCTCGGGTTTGGTGCTGTTCGAGGGATGCACTTTCCGGGATGCCGAGTTCGGCGGACGCATGGACAAGTTTATCTTCCGCGGCTGCAAGCTAGCCGGCGTACGTTTCGACGCGACGTCTGCCGTACAGTGCGACCTTCGGGATGCCGAGATCCATGGTATGCATGGCCTTGCCACGATGCGCGGCGCTAGAATCGGCCTGCACCAAGCTAGCGAAGCCGGTGTGATTCTCGCGGAAGACATCGGACTTTCGATTGAATAAGGGGTGGGAGCTGAATCTACTTCTTCTTCCCCTTCTTGTTCCAGTTGTCCCAGCTCGGGCTGTTGTCGAATTTTGTCGCTTTTTTACCCCAATTGTCCCAGCTCGGGCGGTTGTCGAACTTTTGGGAAGATGCTCCCTGCTCGGGAGGGCTCGGCCAGTCCTCGACGAATTCGCGGATGGATCCGCCGACTGCCTCCATCAGTAGGATCTTGCTATTTCGGCAGTAGCTTGTCTCCGTGCTGTCCAGGCGGCCGTGTTCAAAGTATCGATTTGCGGCGTGACCTCCGCGGCAGAAGTCAAAGAGTCGACACGATTCGCGACACTCCTCGACTCCGCGGGCGTAGTCGAGAACCCAACTCGATCGCCAACCAC
>NZ_CAKJTR010000004.1:23883-26984 GCF_917627355.1 Protofrankia sp. Cj3
TTAAGATGATGTGGTGGAGTGGGTGTTTCAGCACGTTCCCGCAGGAGAAGCCGCCGTAGTGAGGCGAGGAGTAGCCGGAAAGCTCGGGAGAGTAGAGCGTCACGTTTCCGTCCCATGCGACGGTCGGAAACGGGTCGGTGAGGGGAGACTCGCTGTCCTGACCTGGGGTCAGGGTGTACGCTCTGATGCGCTCAAACTCGCGCACGGGAATTTTTGGGTCGGATTTCCACGCTTCCCACAGTGCTGTCCAGAAGTCGGCGATTGCGTGATCGGTGAAGTGATGGTTCCGGATGTTGACGCCTTCGCGTTCCTCGATGTTGATAGCCAGGGAGCTGGCTCCCAGCGAGAGCGAAAAGGCGTAGAGTTCTTCGGCGCGTTGCGGACTGGGGTCTGAGATCACCGCGATCATGTCGAACGATAGTCCTCGATCCCGAAGAACTTCGACACCGGCAACGATGCGATCGAATGCCTCACGGCCGGCGTAGTCCCGACGTTGCGCGCTCGCGGCTCGGTCACCGTCGATACTGATCCCAATGTGGATATTCCGCTGTTCGAATAGGTCTGCCCACTGCCTGTCGATGAGCGTCGCGTTCGTCTGGATAACGTGTTCGCTCGAAGCCGGAAAGCAATCCATTAGGTGTGTGAAATGTTGAATTCCGGCGGTTAGCGGCTCGCCGCCATGCCAGATGACTTCCGTTTGCTGGAGGTTTTGGAGGCTGTTGAAGATTTCGATTTCTGTCGCGACAGCTCGGGCGACTGACGGGGCCATGAGTTGGCGGGAGCGACGGGCGGGAAGATAGCAGTAAGAGCAGTCAAGATTACACAGGGGTGTCGGTTGCATAACGACACTTGTGATGGTTGCGGGGGCAGGGGGCATCGTCTCTCCTTGCTCTTTTCGCCGTGAACACTGATATCAGTTCGTGCCTGATAGAAAATTACAGCGGTCGGCAAAGGGTAGTTCAGTCATGCGGTGAAGGCTGGGCTATTGCCGCTATCTCGGGAGTGCGCGGATCTGCGCGAATGCTTCGATCTCGGCTGCGGTGTCACGAGCGATGGGTGAGCCGTGGTGGCGTGCCTCACTGAGAGCTGTCTGTACCCGTTGCACGTTGCTAACGATTCCGAATAGCCGGTACTGCGGTGGGATGTCGAGTACCGGCCGGAGGGCCTCGTGGGCTCCGTCTGCGTCACCTTGGCGGGCACGGGCAAGGCTCAGGTCAATGCGGGCGCCTGCGGAGTTGCCGAGTTTGGCTGCACCGGCGGGCGTCTCGCTGAATGCAGTGACGGCGGTCATCGCGGCCTGTTCGGCTGCGGTGGCATCGGGTAGGAGTGACAGGGCGTCGGCTGTGACGAAGAGGCTGTCAGGCATGGACAGCGTGACTTGGCCTCCCATCTCGTCCAGCTCGTCGGGCTGTGTTAGCTCGCCAGCGCGGGCGGCGGCGGCCAGCGCGGCCTGTGCCTCCTCGGCGTTGCCGATGGCGGCTTGGGCACGGGCCTCTCGTAGCGCGCGCCCGATCGCTGATGTGCCGCTCGTGACGGCTGCGTCGGCTGATGCGAGCTGGACGTACCGGAGAGACTCGTGGTGCCATCCAGCCCATCGTGTGATGGAGCACTGCTCGTTGCGGAGCCAGACCCGTAGGCCAGGGTGTCCCGCACGGTCGGCGCAAAGAAGCGCGGTGCGGGTCTGGGTCATGGCCGCATCGATCTGACCGAGATCAAGGCTGGCATGGGCAAGCAGGCCGCAAATGACACCCGTGAGAAAGTAGAGATCGCGTGCTTGATCGGGTTGGGTCGGGCCGTCGAGATAGCGGAAGGCGAAGCGCTGTGTGGCGCTGAGGTCTGGCAGGAGGGCTGGACCGCCGCCGGCAGGGTATGCGCGTGCGATACGGCGCACCTCGTTGTAGAGCAGCGTCACGGCCTCTGGGCCGGCGTCGGCTGCCTGCGCGTGCGCGAAGAAACGAGCGGTGTCGTCAGCGGCCATGAGACTCAGCCCTTCCGGTGCTGCCATATCGGGAGATGAGCCGCGGTGGCTCCTCTCCCTACCAGAGTAGGCAGCAAGGGCGTCGGTCTGCGGTAGGGATGCGCCCGACGTCGGAAGGGCGGGGACACCTGCGGATGAGTCGCGGGACACCCGGGTGGGCGGTGCGAACAGATCATCAACCGGCCGCTGAAAGATCGTTTCCAGTATCAGGCAGGCTGACGGGTACGGGTGGGTCTTGAGTGACCCCGCCATCCAGCGCTTGGCCTGACGCTCTCCCACCTCATCCGCCTTCACCTTGATCGCCTGGGCTGCGGCCGTGTACTCGCGCAGGAAGTCCTGGACGGTCCAATGCCGCTCATGGACGAGCCGAGCAAGCAGCGTGCGGGCGGTATTCACAGGCGGCGGTGTCATGGGCGCGTTCTCTCAGCTTGACGGCGGAGGACGAACAGAGGTGCCTCGCCATGGTGGCCGCACTGGCGAGAATTGTCACGTGACGGGAGCTAGAAGTCACGGAAGGACACCTTGAAGTCCCCGTGTGCCTGATCGGCTCATGCAGACGTCACGAAGAAGGCTGAGAACGGACACTAAGGAGACTCATCTGGACACAGATAGTCATCTGTGGGCGGTTTTGGTCGGGCTTAGGGTCGTCCCCCCGGTTGGGGCCGCGGGGGGTGCGGTGGAGCTGCCCCGATGGCTGGTTCTGACGTGGCTCCCGCGGCGGTCCTGGGTGTGGCTTCGGACCACACATCTGTCCTGTCTGCGCCGGGGGCCGGGCCTGTAGAAATAACGGCTCTGCCAAGATTTCGGTGGTGGCAGAGCCGTTAAGTTGACAGACCCGGTTGGGGGTGGCGACTGACGAGCCGGGGTACCCGTGCCTCGCGCAGCGATGGACGGGGAGCGATGACGCGAGGCGCGTGCCCCAGTCCCGCGACGCCGCGTCCCCTATTGCCGGTCGCGCTTGAGCATCAGGCCGTCGTGGCGAATGAACAGGACCGGGTCCTCGGTAGCGGCGGCCCGGGTCGCCGGATCATCGAGAAACCGTGCCACCCCGTCGGCCCGCGCCCGCAGCACAACCTCGGCCAGGTGCTCTTACCGACCTGGCGGGCACCGTTGACGACCACGA
>NZ_CAKJTR010000004.1:27408-31150 GCF_917627355.1 Protofrankia sp. Cj3
CGATCTGCCGAACCGGCCGGCCACACCGCACGGCGCATACGACGACACCCCGACCGGTCATCCGGCGGGGAAGTCGGGGACGGTGATCGAGCCGTCCGCCGCGAGCGGGAAGCCCGGGTTGTACGCAATCTCCCAGGCGTGGCCGTCGAGGTCGGTGAAAACTCCCGCATATCCGCCATAAAACGTCTTGGCCGGCGGACGGGTGACCGTGGCCCCTGCCCGCTCCGCCATCGCGACGACATCGTCGACCTCCGCCTCGGACCGAACATTGTGCGCGAGGGCGACGCCGCTGAAGCCACCTGCCGGCCCGTCCGTAATACCGCAGTCGCGCGCGAGTTTGTCGCGGCCCCAGAGGACGAACGCGATGCCGCCGGCCTGAAAGAACACGGTCTCTTCGACCTCCTGGCCCTGCCAGCCCAGCCGCTCGTAAAACGCCCGAGCGCGCCGCACGTCAACAACACCCAATGTAATCAAACTAACACGCTGCTCCATTGCTGGAGCGTACTTCGCCAGGGGCGCGGGCCCGGTTACCAGAGCACGTCATCGACGGGCGGCCATGCTCTGACGACGTGCCAGGGACAGGCTATCCGTGCTTGACTGGCTATCCATGACGGCGCCCCGGTCTGCCGTACGTACGGCACTGATCACCGTAGACGATGACCAGAGCGTCTCCCGCGCGGTCAGCCGGGACCTGCGACGGCGGTACGGCGAGAACCACCGGATCATCCGAGCCGATTCGGGCGAACAGGCGCTGGACGCGATGCGTGAGCTCAAGCTGCGCGGTGATCATGTCGCGGTGATCCTGGCCGACTACCGCATGCCACGGATGAACGGCATCGAATTCCTTGAACAGGCGATGGACCTGTTCCCCACAGCTCGGCGGGTGCTGCTGACCGCGTACGCCGACACCGATGCCGCGATCGACGCCATCAACGTCGTCGACCTGGACCACTACCTGCTCAAGCCGTGGGACCCGCCCGAGGAGAAGCTCTACCCGGTCGTGGACGCCCTGCTCGACGCCTGGCACACCACAGACCACCGGCCCGTACCAGAGACCAAGGTCATCGGCCACCGCTGGTCAGCGCGATCGCACGACGTCCGGGACTTCCTCGCCCGCAACCAGGTGCCCTACCGGTGGTACCTCGCCGACGAACCGGAAGGCGAGCGCCTGCTGGCCGCGGCCGGAACGGACGGCACAACCCTCCCCGTCGTGATCACCGAAAACGGCGAGGCACTGGTGGAGCCCACCGACTCGCAGCTCGCCAGCCGGGTCGGCCTCAGCACCGCGCCCGCCGCCGGCTTCTACGACATGATCGTCATCGGCGGGGGCCCGGCAGGCCTGGGCGCGGCCGTGTACGGCGCGTCCGAAGGGCTGCGGACCGTGCTGGTCGAACGGACCGCAACCGGTGGTCAGGCCGGCCAGAGCTCACGGATCGAGAACTACCTCGGCTTCCCCGATGGCGTGTCCGGGGCACAGCTCACCGACCGCGCCCGCCGACAGGCAGCTAAATTCGGCGCCGAGATACTCACCGCCCGTGACGTCGTCGGCCTGGAGGTCAACGGCTCGGGGCGGACCGTGCGCTTCGCCGACGGAGGACAGATCGACGCCCACACCGTCATCCTGGCGACCGGCGTGTCCTACCAGCAGCTGGCGGCTCCCGGCCTGGAGCCGCTGACCGGGCGCGGCGTCTTCTACGGCTCCGCGCTGACCGAGGCGTCCGGCTGCGCGGGACAGGATATCTACATCGTCGGTGGGGCGAACTCCGCCGGGCAGGCCGCGGTGTACTTCGCCCGGCATGCCCGCTCGGTGGTCATGCTGGTCCGCGGCCCGTCGCTGGAAGCGTCCATGTCCCACTACCTCATCGAGCAGATCGCCGGCATCCCGACGATCTCGGTACGGACCTGTACCGAGGTGCTCGCCGGCCACGGCACGCAACACCTGGAGCAGCTGACGATCCGGGACAACACGACCGGTGCCACGGAGACGGTCGACGCGCAGTGGCTGTTCATCTTCATCGGGGCGGCACCGCGCACCGACTGGCTGGACGGTGTGATCGTCCGTGATGGCCGCGGATTCGTCATTGCCGGCCCTGACCTCGTGGTCGACGGCCAACGGCCGCGCGGATGGTCCCTGGACCGGGATCCGTACCACCTCGAGACCAGCGTTCCGGGCGTCTTCGTGGCCGGGGACGCGCGGGCCGAGTCGGTGAAGCGGGTCGCGTCCGCGGTCGGTGAGGGTGCCATGGCCGTCACCCTGGTCCACCGGTATCTGGACAAGCGATGACCGGCCCGGCGCGGAGCGCCCCGTCAGCGGCGTGCGGCCCAGACGAGCTCCGCACGCTGTTCCTGTTCGAGAAACTCACCGAGGACCAGTTGGCCCGGCTGTGCGCGGACGGACGTGTCGAGCTCATCGAATCAGGACCGGTGTACGCCGAAGGCGAGCCTGCCAGCTGCTTCTATGTGCTCATCGAGGGAGCGCTGGTGCTGTCGCGGCAGGTCGGCGCCGACGACGTGGAGATCAGCCGCACGTCCCAGCGCGGTGTGTACGCGGGTGCCTTTCAGGCCTACCTGGGCGACCGCGTCCCGCAGGTCTACACCGCCTCGCTGCGGGTCAGTGAGCCGTCGCGCTTCTTCGTGCTCCCGGCGGACGCGCTGGCGCGGCTGATGCGGGAGTGGTTCCCGATGGCCGTACACATGCTGGAGGGGTTGTTCCTCGGCATGCGGACCACCCAGCAGGCGATCGGTCAGCGGGAGCGGCTGCTGGCGCTGGGCTCGCTGTCCGCCGGGCTCACCCACGAGCTGAACAACCCGGCCGCCGCCGCGGTACGGGCGGCCTCGGCGTTGCGGGAACGGGTCGCCGGGATGCGGCACAAACTCGCTCTGATCGCCTCGGGCCCGTACGACCGGGCCACCCTGGGAATCCTGATCCGGCTGCAGGAGGAGGCGGTGGAGCGGGTCGCGAAGGCACCCGCGCTGACTCCGCTGGAGGCTGGCGACCGGGAGGACGCGGTCACCGACTGGCTCGACGATCACGGTATCGCCGGCGGATGGGATCTCGCCCCGACCTTCGTCCAGGCTGGTCTGGACCTGCCCTGGTTGGAGCAGGTCGCGGGCAGCGTCCCCGACGCGATACGTGAGGGTGCCGTCCGCTGGCTGAACTACACGGTCGAAACCGAGCTGCTCATGAACGAGATCGAGGACTCCACGGCCCGAATTTCCACCCTGGTGGCCGCCGCCAAGCAGTACTCCCAGCTGGACCGCGCGCCGTACCAGCGGGTCGACGTCCACGAGCTGCTGGACAGCACCCTGGTGATGCTCGCCGGCAAGATCGGCGATGGCGTCACCGTTGTCAGGGAGTACGACCGGGCCCTACCGAAGATCCCCGCCTATGCCGCCGAGCTCAACCAGGTCTGGACGAATCTGATCGACAACGCGGTCGCCGCCATGGACGGCGTCGGCACGTTGACCGTGCGCACGGCACCCAGCCAGGACCACCTGGGCGTCGACCACGTGGTCGTCGAGATCGCCGACACCGGGCCGGGCGTGGCACCGGAGATCCGCGACCGGATCTTCGAACCGTTCTTCACCACCAAACCGGTGGGTGCAGGCACCGGTCTCGGCCTGGACATCTCCTGGCGCATCGTGGTCACCAAACACCACGGTGACCTGTCGGTGGAGTCGGTGCCCGGTGACACCCGGTTCCGGGTCCGGCTGCCTGCCGAACCGGCCGATGAACCGGCCG
>NZ_CAKJTR010000004.1:31542-34502 GCF_917627355.1 Protofrankia sp. Cj3
AGGCACATGACCGGGCGAGGCACATGACCGAAGGGAGCCAGCCAGATGGCTGAGGTGAGCACGATCGACCCGGCTGCGCCACCGAGCGGGACGGGCTGCGCCGAATGCACCGCCGGTAACGGCCCCGGGTGGTGGTTCCATCTGCGCCGCTGCGCCGGCTGTGGCCACATCGGCTGCTGCGACTCCTCCCCCTCCCAGCACGCGAGCGCGCACGCGACCACGACCGGACATCGGTTGATCCGCAGCTTCGAGCCAGGCGAGACCTGGTTCTGGGACTATCAGACCCAGCAGTACTACGACGGGCCGCCGCTGGCGCCGCCCGAGCATCACCCACTGGGCCAACCGACGCCCGGCCCGGCCGGCCGGGTACCCGCCGACTGGCAGGAGCAGCTGCGCTGAGGGCGGCTGCCGTTCGTCGACAAGATCGGCGCGAGTTTGTCGTCAGGTACGCCTATCCGGCCGAAAACCGTACCTGACAACAAACAAACGCCGATCATCGCCTCCATGAAGGGTCACGTTCTGAAAGCCCGGTTCAGAAGTCGATCATCTGGGCCAGCACGGTGCGTACCTCGGCTATCTGCTCGACGTTCAGCCGGTAGAGCGGACCGCGACCGGTGAGCCGGTTGGCCGAGACAGTACGGACCTGTTCAGTGATGGCCCAGCTGGTGGGCTTCCCGGAGATGTCGATCCGGACCCGATGGACCCAGCCAGGCCGCTCCCGAGCGGTCAGCGGAAGGACGCTCACCAGCGCACCACCGGTCAGAGCCAGGTGGAAGCGGGAGGACACCACGAGGGCCAGAGGCTCCTGGCAACAGCGTCTCATCCGGCCCTGGGAGCCCTCGAATCGTCAGCAGTGCGCGCCCGTGTACGGGCATACGTCGGGATCGAAGTTCTCCTTGAGACCTTCGATGAAAAGCTTCGTCGGTTCTCTGCCGGGATCAAGCCATCGCGCCACCGAGAGCCGGTGACCTGATCGACACCCGCAGCCTTGAGTACGGCGGACGCCGACTGCAAACGCCCTCCGCCGACCCAGGTGTCCTCGAGCAGGAGGACATGGCGAGAGCCGGCGCCGCTGGGAGACAGGACGAAGTGCGCTGGATTGAACGACCGTTTATCACCGACCGTCTCGCTCACGTGCACGGGCACATGTGGGACTCGACCCATGAACTGTGAAGCAATCCGTGCGAGCGGATGCAGGCCCTGTCGGCCAGACAGCGACGGGACGTAGGCCCAGGCGTCCGGGTGCGTGCCGCCGCGGTCCGCGATGCAGTTCCAGTGCGCGACCACGGCGTAGGTCAGAAGAGACGCAACTAGCTGATAGCTCGTGGCACCGCCGCGCTTGTAGGCGTGCATCGTCTGCCCCGACTGCGCCCTCGGCCACGCGTAGGTGACGAATCCGAGGTGATCTGCCAGCCCGACGCTACCTACTCGCTCGGCACACCTATAGCAGGTGGGGAAGCCCGGGTTTGGGATACCTGCGCAGGTGCTGCAAGTAACTCCGGGTACCCATCGCGCATTGCGGAGGAACAAGCTTCCCGTTCTGCCAACGAGGTCGCGGAGTGTGTCAAGAGCGGGCGAGCGGGTGACCATCAGACAGTGATCTGACTGAGAACCGCTTCCAGTCGGCTCGGACGTTCGGCAAGCTCTTCGACCACGGCTCTCACCTCGGCGATCGACGATGCGACGTAGACGTCGGGATGACCGACGAGTTCCCTGCCCCACTGGGTGCTGTTGACGACGAGATCGGTCAGAATCACGGGCCGGCCGTGATGCACCGCCATCCGGGCCTGAATGCGGGCGCCGCTACGCTCCCCCGCCTCAACGACGATCGTGGTGATGCCGTAGCCGGACATCACCGCGTTACGCATCGGAAAGTTGTGCTGCTGAGGCGGCGCATCTGGCCAGAACTGTGACAGCACCAGCCCCGTCTCCGCGATGCGCTCCTGAAGTCCGCGGTTGCCGGCTGGGTAGCACCTGTTGATCCCAGTACCGATGACGGCCACGGTGCGTCCACCGCTGGCAATGGTGGTCTCGTGGGCAGCGGTGTCGATCCCCGCCGCGAGACCGGCAACCACGGTGAGCTCCATCGAAACCAGTGCGTCGGCGATGGACCTGGCCATCTGGAGGCCCCGCTCCGACGCCTCGCGCGAACCCACGACGGAGACGGCCTTGTCGTCGGCAAGCAGGCGGCCGCGGGCAAACAGAAACGGGGGAGCCTCGTGGATGTCGCGGACGCGGGCCGGATAGCACTCATCGACGATCGAGAGGAACTCCAGCCCGGCTGCATGCCAGGCACGGACCTCGCCCCGCGCTTCGTCGAGCAGTGTGGCGTGGTCGTCGTCGCCGAAGAGGCTTTCAGCGACGAGCTGTGCCCGCGCCGCCGCGACGCTCCCGTTCTCCAGGACAACACCGGCGAGCTGGAGCCAGTTGAGCCCGCGCGGTCGCTCTCGAAGCAGCGCGACGAGCTCTGCCTGCTCCTCGATGCCCGGCTGCGCCACGCCGCCAGCGTAGTGGACGCGAGTACCGCGGGATCGTAGTCGCCTCACAATGCAACCGAACATACGTGCGAATATACACCGACATCGCGCTCGTGGACTACCCCGGCCAGTTGACGCTTGACGCTGCGCCTGACGGAAGTCGATCATGTCAGGCATGACAGTTGGGCAGGCATCGATCAACGCTCGCGATCTCAGTCGTCACGCGGCGAGCGTGCTCGACCGCGTCGAGCACGGCGAGCGGCTGGTGGTGACGCGCGGCGGGGAACCGATCGCAGAGATCATCCCTATCGCCCGTACCCAACGCCTGGTCGCCCGCTGGGTACGGGACGGCCTCATCCCTGAACCTCCCCCGACGGGCTACGCCACGGCCGCGGCCGTGGCGAGCGCCGCACAAGGCCTGCCCTCGGTCCCGGCGGGCAGGACCGCCACAGACGTTCTGCACGACACGCGCGAGGACGAACG
>NZ_CAKJTR010000004.1:34868-42927 GCF_917627355.1 Protofrankia sp. Cj3
CTAGCGATCTATCTGGATACCAGTGCGGTCGTCAAGCTCCTCCGCCGTGAGACGGAAACGGACGCGCTGGTCAAACAATCTCGACGCACACCCCGACCGCGAGTTTCTCACGTCCGCGCTGACCACCGTCGAGGCCGCACGGGCCCTGACCGCGATCGGCCCGGCGGACGTCGCGACCCGTGCCGTCCGCCGGTCGGACCGTATCGAGATCGGCGACAGCACCATCCCCGCCGTGTCGGTGACGGCGACGGTCCTCGACCTCGCGCTCGCTTTGCCCCCAGCGGTTCTCCGCTCGCTGGACGCCATCCATCTGGCCATCGCCCTCCTCGCCGGCGACAACCTCCACCACCTCATCACCTACGACAAGTGCAGTTATCATAGGTCGAGTTCTGCAAGGCGCGCGGACGGGGGATCACTGCGGTGCAGCTGCCGCGCAGGCCGGGCGACATGTTCGACCGGGAGTACGAGTGGACCGCGCTCGCCGCGTTCGCCACCGATCCGGGCGACGGAGCCACGCTCGGTATCGTGTCCGGACGCCGCCGCCAGGGCAAGACCTTCCTCCTGCGGGCGCTGTGCCAGGCGACCGGCGGCTTCTACTTCGCCGCCGACGAAGCCACCGACGGCGAATCGCTCCGCCGGATCGGCGCCGGCCTCGCCGACCACCTCGGCACCCCGGCCCCGCTGGTCTTCGACACCTGGCACTCGGTCGTCGACGCCCTACTCGCACTCGGCCGCGATCGCTGCGTCCCCGTCGTCATCGACGAGTTCCCATACCTGGCCAAGGCCAATCCGGGCCTGCCGTCCGTCATCCAGAACGCACTCGCCCCACTGCGCGCGGAACGGGACAGCAGCCGCACCCGCCTCCTGCTGTGCGGATCAGCCATGTCCTTCATGGGCCGGCTGCTCGGGGGCAACGCGCCACTGCGCGGACGCGCCGGCCTCGAGCTCGTCGTACCGACCCTCGACCACCGCCTCGCCGCCGAATTCTGGAAAATCGACGACCCGGTCACCGCCCTCAAGGTCAACGCGATCGTCGGCGGCACCCCGGCCTACCGCCGAGAATTCGCCCGCGACGACACGCCCGCGGGCCCCGACGACTTCGACCCCTGGGTCACCCGCACTGTGCTCTCCCCCACCAGCCCGCTGTTCCGCGAGGCCCGGTATCTACTCGCCGACGAACCGGACCTGCACGACATCGGTCTGTACCACTCGGTGCTCGCGGCGATCGCGGCCGGTAACAACAACCGCGGCGGCATCGCCTCCTACCTGGGCCGCAAATCCGGTGACCTCGCCCATCCGCTGACCGTCCTCGAGGACTGCGGAATGATCACACGTGAACCCGATGTCTTCAGGAACAACCGGACCAACTTCCGGATCGCCGAGCCACTCCTGGCCTTCTACCACGCGGTGATGCGCCCGATCTGGTCCGACCTTGAACACACCCGCGACGCCACCGGACTATGGCAACGCAGCCAACGCAGCCAACGCAGGTTCGTCGGCAATGTCCTGGGCCCGCACTTCGAACACATCTGCCGCCACTGGACCCGGCATCTGGCACCGGCCGAGCGCTTCGGCGACTACCCCAACCGTGTCGGCGCGGGCACCGTCAACGACCCGGCCAACAAGGCCAGCCACGAACTGGACGTCGTCGCTTTCGGTCTCGACGATGACAACCGGACGCCCCTGATCGCGATCGGCGAGGCGAAGTGGGGCGAAACCATGAGTGTGGGCCATCTCGCCCGGCTCCGCCGGATCCGCGCCCTGCTCGTCGGGCAAGGACGCCTCGGCGCCCAGACCGCGAAACTCACCTGCTACAGCGGCGCCGGATTCAGCGCGGAACTCCGGAGACTCGCCGAGGAGGACACCGACATCATCCTGGTCGGCCTCGACGATCTCTACCGACAGCCCTGACCGGCACAAACCCAGACAGCGGTTCGCCGCCCTCAAGGGTGCATGACCGCAGGTAACGGCGCCGCGGCCGGCTACGCCCCTGGGGGCGGGCCTGCCCCGTGGAGACCCGCGCTCACCAGTCCGGCTGGGCACCCGCGTGCATCTGGCGGGTTTCACATGACCAGGTCTCGTCGCTCATCACAATTGATTTCTCACAATTGATTTCTTGTAGTCCCACTATCACCGAAAATTAGAGCCCCCGGCAATAGAGAAGTAGATCAAGGAGTGGGGCTGGGGTGCGTGCATCGCGAGGCGGCGGAGAGAGTCACCCTGGTGTTGGGCTGCGACCGTCGACAACGACGCGAGATGCGTGCCCCAGCCCCGCTCCTTGATCCGCACCCCTATTGCCGGGCGTTCTTAGGCTTCGTGGGCTGCGATGGACGGCATCGAGCACCGCCGCGCCCGCCGCGACGGCGAGAGCCTGCGGGCCGAAGCTGCTTGGAAGCACCGTGAGCTCAGGGCTGTCGCGCAACCGCGAGTGCGCCGCGATCTCTTCGTACAGGTCGGCCAGCAGCTCCGGCAGGAAGATCGTAGTGCATTCGGTGAGCACGAGCACCTCGGGGTCAATCATGTCCAGGAGCATGGCCACCACACGGCCGACAATGCGAAGACGATCGCGCACGAGCGCCAGCACCCCGGGGTCACCGCGCCGGGCCACCTCCACCAGGCTCGCTATATCCGGGCTTTGGATCAATCCGGCCCGGATGGCCCGGTCCACCAGGGTCTGTTCCGAGATCGCTGCCTGCAGGCAGCCGGAGCGGCCACAGGGGCAGGTCACCGGCACATCCATCAACTGCAGGTGGGCTACATCCCCGGCGCCGCAATGCCGGCCGTGGTGCACTGTGCCGCCAGTGGCAATCGCCGCATCGACGACGTTGCCGACGAACAGGTGCACCAGGCTGCGTCGGGCCCGTGGATCCCCGAACAGGATCTCAGCCTGGGCGAGTGCGCGGGCGTGGCCGTCCACGTAGACCGGCAGGCTCGTCGCCGCGGCGAGTACCTGACGCACCGACACGTCGCGCCAGCCCAGCAGGCTGTGCTCAAGGATGACACCGCGCTGCGGATCCACCCGGCCGCCGGTGACCACGCCCAGGCCGACGGGGCGGCTTCCCCGGCAATGGCGCGCGGTGAAACGGGGGACGTGCTCGCCGATCTGGCGGAGCACCTCGCCGGGCGCGCCGTGGTGGGGCATGTTCTCCTCGGCCAGTACCCGGCCGCGCAGGTCCACCAGGCTGAAGGTGATGAAGGGCACCGCGATGTGCACACCGCAGGCGATGTGGTGTCGGGTGTCGATGTCCAGGGGAACGAAGGGCCGGCCTGCGCGAGGTGGGTCGGTAGGCACCGGCGCCTCCCGCAGCAGCCCGAGCGAGATCATATCCGCGGTCTGCCTCGACACGGCCGCCGGGCTCAGCCCGGTCGCCCGGCCGATGAGGGTACGGGCCACCGGCCCGTGGTCGAGCACGGCGCGCAGGACAGCCGCGGCGGAACCAGTGGTGCCGGGGTGACCCGCGGTGGTGGGCCACGACGGAACCTGGCTCTGTATGTGCACCGGCACGGAATGCCCTCCATACACCGCGGTAGCGCGGAGCCACGGCGCTGCGGTCACGGGCCGCACCGCGGGCGGACGTCGGGGCGCACTCCTCACTCCGCCCGTGGTCGTGAAACCGGCGGAATGCGGCGTGGAGACATCCGGTACGGGCGACAGTTTTCGTGAATGTCGACAATTGGTCACGCCAGATGGCGTGACCCGGTCAGGCCGACGAACAGAGCGCGCTCGCCACTCGACGCAGGTCGATGTGGGCGCGACCGACCAGGAAGATGTGCCCGCACATACCGCTGACCGTAAGCAGATCGACGAAGATTGTCAACTAGCTCAGTGGAAAAACAGAAAAATCCGCCCCGCCATCGGAATGAACCGGTGACGGGGCGGATTGAGAGAGTCGCACCCAGCCAATGAGTATCGGACAGCAACGAAGGAGAGCGCCCGGCAATAGGGATGTGGATCAAGAAGCGGGGCTGGGGTGCGTGTGTCGCGAGGCGGAGGCCCCGGTAGCGGTGTTCTACCGGGGCCGACGACAACGACGCGAGGTGCGTGCCCTGGCCCCGCGACGCCGCGTCCCCTATTGCCGGTCGCTCTTCATTACACCGCGACCGGCGTGTAATGCGAGGCGTCGTCACCGTCAATCGCGTAGCTACGCCGGCCGTCCACCCCCACCGGCACACCACCGGCCACGGTCACCCGATGCAACAGACGTGGGAGGTCGCCGTAGTCGTCCACCGCGTAGTGCTGGGTGATCCGATTGTCGAAGAAGGCGAGGTCGCCTGGTGCCCACCGCCAGCGAACGGTGTTCTCCGGCCGGGTCACATAGGTCTGCAACAGGCGGAGGATATCCCGTGACTCGGTCGTGGACAGGCCGACGACACGCTGCGCGAAACCGCCGATGAACAGGCCCCTCTCCCCCGTTTCAGGATGTACGCGGACCACCGGGTGAGCGGTCCGGTACTTCCGGGAGACGAATATCTCCCGAAAGGCCTTCGTCTTCTCCGAATTCGCCGGCGGTATCGCGTAGTCATAGTCGTTGGTGTGCTCCGCCCAGATCCGGTCGGCGAGTTCGCGCAGATCGACGGGCAGGTCCCGGTAGGCGGCCGCGGAGTTCGCGATGAGGGTGTCCCCACCATAGGGCGGGACCACGATGCTGCGCAGCGTGCTCGCGGACGGTGGACTGACGATGAACGTGACATCGGTGTGCCAGTTGTTGGCCCGGCCCTCAGCCGAATCGACCCGCAGCACGTTGGGGCTGCCGTCCAGGGACGGAACGGTCGGATGCGCCGTGGTGAGCTCGCCGAAACGCGCGGCGAAACGCTGCTGGCTCTCGTCAGCAAGCGTCTGGCCGCGGAAGAACAGTGCCTTGTGCTCCAGCAACGCCGCCCGGAGCAAAGCGATCGTCTCGTCGCCGAGATCGTCGCGAAGGTCCACGCCGAGCACCTCGGCGCCGATGCGTCCAGCGACCCTCCGGACATCGAAATCAGTACCGATGACGGTCATTGTTCTCCTTGATCGATCGTTCGGGTTGACCAGTCGTTCAGGTACTCAGTGCGCGAGAAAAGGCTGCCCGGTGACGAGTTCGGATTGCTGCCCGTCAACGCCGACAGGAATGTCGCCGACGAGGGTGACCCGGTACAGCACCCGGTCGAAGTCGAGATGGCCGAGATCGGACGGCCCGAGATGCGCGGTGGCCCGGTTGTCCCAGAACGCGACGTCTCCCGGCTGCCACCGGAACCTCACCGTGTACTCCGGCCGGGACACCTCCTCGTAGAACAGTTCGAGCAGCCGGCGGCTCTGGCGGGACGAAAATCCGATGATCTCGCTCTCGCCCGCGGTGAAGCTCGGGCTGACGAACAGCGCACGCTCCCCGCTCTCCGGATGGACGCGTACCACCGGGTGGATCGCCAGCAGTGGTTCGGCTGCGACCTTCCTCGCATAGGCCGAGTCAGCGGCGAACAGACGGCGGTTCCCGCCGAAGCTGTGCTTGGCGCGCAGCTGGTCGGCCAGGCTCCGCAGTGGAGCCGGCAGGCCCTCATAGGCCGCGACGAGGTTGGTCCAAGCGGTGTCACCGCCGTACGGCGGGACGATGTCGGCACGCAGGATGGACCCGGCCGGCGGGTTCACCAGCGCCGTGACGTCAGTGTGCCAGCCGTTGTCGTACGTCACCTTCCTCGTGCCGAACTTCGCCTCGTAACGTCGGCTGTCGATGGGCAGGATCTGCGGGAAGCCGGCCGGCGGCTCGTCCTCATAGGGATGGGCGGGTGTGAGCTCACCGAACTTCGCCGCGAAGGCGATCTGCTCGGCGTGGCCGATCGACTGGCCGCGGAAGAAGACGACCTTCCAGCGCAGGAGGGCAGAGCGGATCTCAGCGACGGTCTGGTCGTCGAGATCCTGGCTCAGGTCGACGCCGTGGATCTCAGCCCCGGTGTAACCGGAGAGAGGTCGGACGTCGACCCCCAGTTCGTGTACGACATGCGTCATCGTCAGGTACTCCAGGATCGAGGTGGACCGGTGGCACCGCGCCGAACAGGTCGAGCGGCGCCCGGAGGGAAGAAAATGTGGCGTCTGGACGCGACGGCGCCCGGGCGGAGCCGTCTGCTGCTTCTCGCCCGCGGCCCGGCGGCATCACCCGGAAGCCGGTGATGCGCACAGCCGCGGGGACGGGATCGGCTAACAGCCCCGCGCGGTGACGGGACAAGACGGTAGGCAGGTTGCCTGACAACGGCGTCCAGCCTCGTCCGCGCTCTCGGGCCGCCAGCACCTCACCCGCGCCCATGCGGGGAGTGAGCGCCCGGACGGCAAGCACTCCATTGCGGCCATGGGGCCATGGTCAGTGCCCCTGTGGAGCCAGTCAACGTTTAGCGGAGCGGTGAAAATAATTGGTGCACGGTGCCCTCGGACGGACGACCCATGGTGCCGATCAAGGATGCGCCCGCAGTCCGCCGAGGCGTCGCCAGTGATATAGATCGCCCAGCCGCTTGACAAGCCTTCTTCCCGACCGACATAGTCGTCAATATGCAGGTCAGGCGATTCTCGATCCGGCGGACGGTGGACCACGTCCGCGTCGCCAGCGATCTGTGTCGGTCCTGACCCAGTCCTGCCGTCCTCGGGCATTCATGGTGGACATACCTGTAACCGGCTGACGCTGTGTTCAGCGTGCCCGTCAGTGTTGACGCCACGCCAGGTCCCACAGCCACCGGCACCTGCATACGGCAAGCCGACTGTTTCGTGCGTCGCCGTCACCAACCTGGCGGTAGCTGACTCACGGCCGAGCTGACTTACAGCGGCACGCCGTGCTATCGGCGACCCGGAAACCAACCCGGCCCGCACCGTCCGCCGCATTCCCCACCGCGCAGGCTGACCGTGCCGTCGAGCTGACTGAACCGTACCGACAATTCGCCCATCCTCTTCTGAAGGACGCATCATGTTCCGCACCATCCGCTGGAAATCCAAGACCGTCGGCGTCGCCTCGCTCCTGGCCGTGACGGCCCTGGCGGCAGCGGCCTGCGGCGGTGGCAACAGCGGTGCGAGCGCGGGCAGTGAGCAGACCGAACTGCGCTACCAGGGCTCGGTCGGCCAGGTCACCCCCGCCGAACTTGCCGCGGACCTCGGCTACCTCGGCCCGATCACACTCAAGTGGATCGGCAACACCATCAGCGGACCGCAGGACATCCAGGCCGCCGCCACGGGTGACACCGACTTCGGCGGTGCGTTCAACGGTGCCGTCATCAAGCTGGTAGCCGCCGGCGCCCCGATCAAAGCAGTGATCAGCTACTACGGTGTCGACAAGGACTCCTACATCGGCTATTACGTGCGTGACGGAAGCCCGATCACCTCCGCAAAGGACCTGATCGGCAAGAAGATCGGCATGAACACGCTCGGCGCGCATCTTGAGGCCGTCCTGGACACCTACCTCAGGCAGCAGGGCCTCAGCGCCGACGAGGTCAAACAGGTCGTTCCCACCGTGGTTCCGCCGGTCAACACCGAGCAGGCCCTGCGCGCCGGGCAGATCGACGTCGCCGCACTCGGCGGAATTCTGCGGGACAAGGCGCTGGAGCGAGGAGGGATCCACCCGCTGTTCAGCGACTTCGCGCTCTACGGGACGTTCTCCGCGGGCACCGTGGTATTGCGGAAGGATTTCATCGCGAAGAACCCCAGGACCACGAAGCAGTTTGTCGATGGTGTCGCCAGAGCGCTGGAATGGGCGAAGACGACACCCCGTGCGGAGGTGGTCGCCCGATTCGAGCAGATCATCGACAAACGGGGCCGCCAGGAGGACAAAACCGCGATCAAGTTCTGGAAGAGCTACGGGGTGGCCGGGCAGGGCGGACTCATCCAGGACACGGACTTCACCCGCTGGATCGACTTTCTGCGGGGGCGCGGCGAGCTGAAGAAAGACGTCGTGCTCACCGATCTCTACACCAACGAGTTCAATCCGTTCCGAACTGCCACCGGCTCCTGAGAACGTGTTTGAGATGTCCGGCCCGGCTCACTGATTGAATATTCCTTCGCAAACACGTTCCAACCCCGGCGGGCGGCAGGTGGTTCCCGGTACGCCGGGCC
>NZ_CAKJTR010000004.1:43386-44163 GCF_917627355.1 Protofrankia sp. Cj3
GGTCGGGCCGAGCGGCTGCGGTAAGTCCACCCTGCTCGACCTGCTCGGTGGACTGACCAGACCCAGCGGTGGACGCATCCTGGTCGACGGGGCTCCGGTCTCGGGCCCGGGTCTCGACCGCGGGATCGTCTTCCAACAGTATGCGCTGTTCCCCTGGCGGACCGCGCTCGGGAACATCGAGTTCGGCCTTGAGGCCAAGCGTGTACCGAGGTCCGAACGTTCCGTCCGGGCGAAGTCGTATCTGGACCTGGTCGGTCTCACCGGATTCGAACGCCGCTATCCCCATGAGCTGTCCGGTGGCATGAAGCAGCGGGTGGCGATCGCACGCAGCCTCGCCTACGATCCGGCGGTTCTGCTCATGGACGAGCCGTTCGCCGCGCTCGATGCGCAGACCCGTGAAACGCTGCAGGACGAACTGCTGCGGATCTGGGCGCAGACACGCAAGACGATCCTTTTCATTACGCACTCGATCGACGAGGCCGTGTATCTCGGTCAGCGGGTCGCCGTGATGACGTCGCGACCCGGCCGGATCAAACAGATCGTTGACGTCCCTTCCATCAGCGATGACAGCGGCGACCCCCGCTCCGACCCGGAGTTCGTGCGCTACCGGCACCTGCTCTGGGAGCTGCTCCACGACGAGGTCGCCAAGGCACAGCAGGCCGAACGCCGGGTCGACGGCGATCACGAAGCGGCTGGGACGAACGAGCATGACCGGAAAGGGGTGACCGGTGTCGGCAGCCATCGATGAGACCATCGGTTCGACCGTGACCGTGACCG
>NZ_CAKJTR010000004.1:44407-45115 GCF_917627355.1 Protofrankia sp. Cj3
CCGGGTGGGAGCTGCTGCCCCGCTGGGGTGTTGTCGACCGGGTGTTCCTACCGCCATTCTCGGAAGTGATCAAAGAATGGTGGGTGCTGTTCAACAGCGGTGACCTCTGGGCGCACACCCAGGCCAGCCTGCAACGCACCGGGGCTGGTTTCGCACTCGCCGTCGCGATCGCGCTGCCGCTGGGCCTGCTGATCGGTTGGTTCCGGACGGTGGCGGAGGTCCTGAGCCCATTGCTGGAACTGTTCCGCAACACCGCGGCGCTCGCCCTCCTACCGGTGTTCGTGCTGATTCTCGGCCTGGGCGAGGCATCAAAGATCGGAATTGTCACCTACGCCTGCGTCTGGCCGATCCTGTTGAACACCATCAGTGGTGTCCAAAATGTCGACCCGCTATTGATCAAGTCTGCGCGGTCGATGGGCCTGTCGTCACCGCGGCTGTTCCAGAAGGTCATCCTTCCCGCCGCCGTGCCGACGGTCTTCACCGGCATCCGCCTCGCCGGGTCCTTCGCGATCGTGGTGCTGATAGCCGCTGAGCTGGTCGGCGCCAAGGCCGGGCTCGGCTATCTGATCAATTATGCGCAGTCCAACTTCGCCATCGAGGAGATGTACGCCGGGATCATCACGATCTCCGTGATCGGGCTCGGCATCAACCACCTGCTCCTAGCCGTTGAACGGCGGTTGTCACGCTGGCGAGTCACGCCTGACGCCT
>NZ_CAKJTR010000004.1:45722-53297 GCF_917627355.1 Protofrankia sp. Cj3
ATCGGCCCGTTCGGCTCGGAGATCGCCACGCCGACGCTTGACCTGCTCGCTGAACGCGGCCTCCGCCTGACGAACTACCACACCATGCCGCTGTGCTCACCCGCCCGTGCATCGCTGCTGACCGGCCTCAACGCGCACCGGGTGGGGTATTCGATGGTGGCCAACGCCGACCCCGGTTTCCCCGGCTACGGCATGGAGATCGCCGACGACATCCCCACCCTGGCAGAGCTGCTGCACGACGCCGGGTACGCCACCTACGCCGTCGGCAAGTGGCATCTGGCGCGCGACTCGGCGTCCAACGCGGCTGACGACCGTCGCAACTGGCCGCTGAGCAAGGGCTTCGACCAGTACTACGGAGTGCTGGAAGGCCTCACCAGCCTGTTCCACCCCCACCAGCTGGTCCGGGACAACAGCCCGCTGGACGTCGACGAGCTGCCCGACAGCTACTACTACACCGATGACATCACCGACCAGGCGATCTCGATGGTCAAGGCGCTGCGCGCGCACGACGCGGACAAGCCGTTCTTCCTCTACGTCGCGCACAACGCCGTTCACGGGCCGCTGCAGGCGAAGGCCGCCGACATCGAGCGGTACCGGGGCCGGTACGACGACGGCTGGGACGCACTGCGCGACGCCCGTTTCGCCAGGCAGCTCGCGGACAGTCTGTTCCCCGCGGGCACCCGGCTACCGCGGCGCAACTTCGAGGCCGGCTTTGAGGTCGACGCCTGGGGCGAGCTCACAGCGGACCAGCAGGCGCTGTACGCCCGGTACATGGAGGTCTACGCCGCGATGGTCGACAACATCGACCAGAACCTCGGCCGGCTGCTTGCGACCGTGGCGGACCTCGGTGAGCTGGACAACACCGTCATCGTGTTCACCTCGGACAACGGCGGTACCGGCGAAGGCGGCGCGCAGGGCACCCGCAGCTATTTCAAACGTTTCGTCCAGCACCCCGCGCTCCCGTCCGACTGGAACCCCGACGTCGAGCGCGAGCCGGAGCTGATCGGCGGCCCACGCAGCCTGGTGCACTACCCGCGCGGCTGGGGCATGGCGTCCAACACACCGTTCCGGTTGTACAAGAGCCAGACGTACGCCGGCGGGGTGCGGGTACCGTTCGTCATCTCCTGGCCGGCCGGGCTGCGCCGGCCCGACGGCGACACCGGCATCCGTCCGCACTACCAGTACGTCACCGACATCGCGCCGACCCTGCTGGAACTTGCCGGAGCGGAACGCCCGACGATGCGGAACGGCGTGGCACTCCAGGAACCCGACGGGTTCAGCTTCGCCGCCATACTCGCTGACCCGACCGCGCCGAGCACCCATCATGAGCAGTACTGCGAGATGATCGGCAACCGCAGCTACTACCGCGGCGGCTGGAAGCTGGTCACGCTGCACCAGCCCGGCACCCCGTACGACGACGGCGAGTGGGCACTCTACGACATCCACCGGGACCCAACCGAGATCGACGACCTGTCCGCCGAACAGCCGAAGATCGTCAAAGAGCTTGCCGCCGCCTGGGAGGACGCAGCCTGGCGTAACGGTGTCTTCCCGCTGCTGGACGGCAGCGGCGCGCTGGCCGTCCGCAACCCGGCGGAGGAACTACTGCGACGGCCGCTGACTCTGCTGGCTGGCACGCCGGAGCTGGAACGCTACCGGTCGTCGAAGCTCATTGCCTTCCGCTCCTTCGACATCACGATCGAGCTGGCGGAGCACCGCGCCGACGACCAAGGGGTGTTCGTCTCACACGGCGACCAGGGTGGTGGCTACAGCGTGTATGTGGAGGACGGCCGTCTGCGCCTCGCCTACAACGAGTACGGCACGCTGTTCGAGGCCGACGCCGGACCGCTCACCGCCGGGCGGCACACCGTCGTCGTCTCCGCCCTGGCCGTGCCGGACCTGCGCTGGGACTGGCGGATTTCGGTCGACGGCATCGCGACCGGCCGGCTGGACGGCGTCCACCAGCTGATCGGCATGGCGCCGCTGCAGGGCATCAGTGTCGGTGTCGACCGCAAGTCCCCGGTGTCCTGGCCGGTGTACGAGCGGCACCGCACCTTCCGCTACACCGGTGCCCTGCGCTCGGTGACGTACACCCCCGGTCCGCCCGCACCGTACGATCCAGAAACGGTGATCCGCACCCTGCGGGAGGCCGCGGCCACCTTTGAATGACAGGGCACGCACCTCGCCGCGTCACTCCCATCCATCGCCAAACGCTCCTAGAGCGCCCGGCAATAGGGGCGTGGATCAAGGAGCGGAGCTGCTGGCCCACGCTGTGTGAGGGGCTGAGGCGGGACGCCGAGCACCGATCGGTGGACCGAAGGCGACAAAGTTCACTACGCCGGTGAACAATTGACAGTTTACGCTACGCATAATAGCGTAGCGTTCAACAACATGATCGCTATCGGTAAGATTTTTTGGTTTCGGTCCTCGGCGGGCTGGTCCGGGTGACGGCAGGTCGGGTTATGACCTGTGGGCGAGCAGCTCTGGCACCTTCGCCGGGCTGCTTAGGCGTTCCACCCACAGCCCGTGTCCGTCCTGCGCGTCATCTTCTCCGGGCGTCTTCCCGCACCTCGCGGCGCCAACAGAACATCGAGCAATCCTGAATGTCGACCAGCAGGGAGACAGCATGGTCACTCCAGTGGTGGTTGTCACCGGTGCCGCATCCGGAATCGGACGCGCGTGTGTGGAACTTTTCGCTGAGCGAGGATTCAAGGTTGTCGCCGTCGACCTGGCCGAGAATGGGCTGGCCGAACTGACCGCGATAACAGGAGTTGTGACGCTCACCGGCGACATAGCCGCCGAGACGACCAACACGGCGATGGTGCGACTGGCCGCCGACCACTTCGGCCGGCTGGACGTGGCCGTGCTCAACGCCGGAATCGGCGGGACGCCTCCGTTGGAGGCGGCGGGTGCCATCGAGCGATTCGACCGAATACTAGCCGTCAACGTGCGGGGAGTGGCGCTGGGAATACGCGCCGCCGCACCGGCCCTGCGTGCCGCGGGCGGTGGCGCGATCGTCGTCACCGCGTCCGTTGCCGGCCTGCGCGGGGAGCCGGGCAACTGGGCCTACAACGCGTCCAAGGCCGCGGCGATCAACCTTGTTCGCGCAACCGCGATCGACTACGCCGCCCACGGCATCAGAATCAACACTCTCGCGCCCGGCGGCACGGTAACCGCGATGACCGCTGGTGCCCTCGCCAACCCGGAACTCGCGGCGGACGTCACCAGACGAATCCCGATGCAACGGTGGGCGAGCCCCCGAGAACAGGCGGAGGTCGTCTGGTTTCTGGCCTCGCCCGCGGCGTCGTACATCACCGGTGCCACGCTGCCCTGCGACGGTGGTCTCAACGCGAACACCGGAATCCTGCTCCCACCGCCCAGCCCGGCGAACCACCCCGATGAAGTTCTCCATGCCCGAGGAGGCCGTTGATGAGTACTGACACGACCAGGACCGAGTCCAACAAGGCCGCGGCGCGGCGTCTGTATGAGGAGATCGTCAACAACGGGCGCCTGGAGCTCCTGGACGACCTCATCGACTCGGACGCCGACGATGAAACCCGGGCCCGCGCAGGCTGGTCAGCAGGCCGTGACGGCTTCCGCCAGCACGTCGTCTGGCTGAGGGAGGCCGTAGGAGATCTCAAGACGACCGTCACGGATCTCGTGGCCGAAGATGACCGGGTGGTCGTATTCTGGCGAATCGAGGGTATCCACAAAGGTGACGTGTTCGGTGTGCCGGCAACCGGCAGGCCGATCGACGGCACCAGCATCAGCTGGATCACCTTTCACGACGGCCGGATCGTCAGCTATGACGTACTTCCGGACCGCCTCACCATTCTGCGACAAATTGGCGGTGTCCCGGTCTGAGAGGCGTTCGGCCCGGCTGCTCGTCATGCCGGCGCTGGAAGTCCTTCGGGGCCTGCCGGCGCCGACCACTGAGCTGTGTGTCTTCATGCCGAAGGAGCACCATGACGCGGGAACTGTCCACGTCGGATATCACCGGGATCCACCAGACGTTGGCCCTGTTTGCGCACGCTGTCGACAACAAGGAGACAGACGCGCTCAGCCTGGTTTTCACCGACGACGTCACAATTGAGATCGGGGTGGGAAAGGGTACCCTCCTCCACGGGCTCGATGCCTTCCGCGACTATGTGCGGCGGCTCCCGGCGGACACCGCGGACCATCAGACCGTCGACACCATAATCTTAGTGGACAATGACGGAACTGTCCGGGCACGCAGTCGCTACCTGGCTGTTCGGGCCGACGGGTCGATCACCAATGGTGACTACCTCGACATTGTCACTCGCACTCCGCGGGGATGGCGGATCAACTATCGGAGAACCGTGCACCGCTATCCCCGGGTGGACGGTCTCATCGGGCCGACAGCAATCACCGACGAATGGCGCCCAAGGCCCGCGCGGGCGCCTCTGCCGATTCAGTAAGATCGATAACGGGCTACGCTGACGACCTGATCGGCGACGCGTGACCCAGCGTTCTGGTCAGGTCGACCAACTCGGCGTGGTAGAGCTTGGCGGGGTCCAGTATCTGGGGCCGCAGGTGGCCGTAGACCTCGAGCGCGATCAGCCCGTGCAGCCGGCCCCAGATACGCAGCGAGAGCGCGACCGCGGACGGCGGCAGTTCGGGGAACGACTCACCGACCATGGCGACGAAGGCCGGATCGAAATCGGACCACCGATAGTCGTCGATAGCCTGGCTGCGCTCGACTGCCGGCCAGGCGGCAGCGACGATCTTCAGAAGCACCCCGCACGCGCGGTATTCCGCGGCCAAGGCGACCGCGCCCTCTGGAGCCTGACAGCCGGGGAGCGGGTCGCCGTAGACAAGCTGGAACTCCCCGGTGTTGTTGATCGCCCACTGCCGATAGGCCAGGCCGACCGCCAGCAGCTGAGCCCCGGGGTCGTCCGCGGGCCGGGTGGTACGCGCCATGTCCAGCAGTTCCGCGAGCTGGCCGTAGACATCGGCGATCAACGCAATGACCAGATCGTCTCGGGTGTCGTAGTAGCTGTAGAGCGCACCCGCGGTCATCCCCATCTCGCGGGCGATCGCACGCAGCGAAACAGTGGCCGCTCCACCCGCGGCCATGTGCTTGAGCGCAATCATCTTGATCTCCCGGACGGTCTCCGCCCGGAGGCGATCTCGCCGGCGCGGCGTCGGCTCCTCCACGCCTGACACTCTACAGCGCTGAGCTACTATCCCGTGTAGTAAGTTTGAACACCGTGTAGGATACGAACGCTTCATAGTTGAAGCGCCTCACAGCCGACGCAGGGCATCAGGCCTGCCTCGACCAACGCCCGCCTCACCAGCCACGTCCGTGGCCGGTGACAACTCCGCGCAGGAAGAACCGAACCCGTGGATGCTTCCGTGACCCGCCCGCAGGAGCGGTCCGGGCTCAAACTCGCCCTGCTGGCGTTCGCCCAGTTCGTCGTCGCCATCGACTACAACATCGTCTACATCGCCCTGCCCGACATCGGCCGTGAGCTCGGATTCACCGCCCAGTCGCTGCAATGGGTGGTCAGCGCCTACGCCGTGACGTTCGGCGGATTCCTGCTGCTCGGCGGCCGGGCGGCCGACCGGCTCGGCGAGCGGCGGATGTTCATCCTCGCGCTCGGGCTCTACGCCACCTCGTCGCTGGGAGGGGGCTTTGCAACCGAGCCGTGGATGCTGCTGACCGCCCGAACCGTCCAGGGCCTGGGCGGCGCGCTGCTGTTCCCGACAATCTTGTCATTGATCAATAAAAGCTACGCGGAGGGACCAGAACGCAACAAGGCGCTGACGGTCTGGGGCGTCGCGGCAAGCGGCGGCCTCGCCGCCGGCGCACTCCTCGGCGGGCTGCTCACCAACGGCTTCGGATGGGCTGCGGTCTTCCTCGTCAACGTGCCACTCGCGCTGGGCGCGGCGATCATCGCACCATGGCTGCTCCCGGCGGATCCGCCACGCGAGGGCGGGCGCGGGGGCTTCGACGTACCGGGCGCGGTGGTCGCCACCGCGGGCATCTCCCTGGTGGTGTTCGGTCTGGCCAGCGGACCGGATGCAGGATGGTCCTCGAGCAGGGTCATCGGGTCCCTGCTCGTCGGTGCGGCGCTTGTGGCAGCCTTCGTCCTCATCGAGCGGGGCACCCGCAACCCGCTCGCGCCACTGCGGCTTTTCGGTAACCGCAGCCTGGCCGTCGCCATGATTGACATACTGATCCTGGTCGGCACGCTCGGCGGGGAATACTTCTTGTACACCACCTACCTGCAGAATGTGCTCGGTTACAGCCCGCTTACCGCCGGTCTGGCCTTCCTGCCGCTCACTCTGATCTCCATGGTCGGCGGGAAGATCTCCCTGACGCTGCTCAACCGGCAGGGTATCCGTCCCACCATCTTCACCGGGATGCTCGTCGCGGGGATCGGGCTGGCCGCCCTCGCCATGGGTATGTCGCCGAACAGCTCGTTCGCCGCGTTGCTGCCCGGCCTCATCATCTGGGGCCTCGGCGCCGGCATCGCCTTCAGCGCGCTGTTCGTGGCGGCGTCCGCCGGAGTCTCGCCCGCCGAGCAGGGCGTCGCCTCAGCGCTGGCTTCCACATCCCAGCAGCTCGGTAGCGCCATAGGGCTGGCCGTCAT
The DNA here is from genome assembly GCF_917627355.1 of Protofrankia sp. Cj3. Classification (NCBI taxonomy): domain Bacteria; kingdom Bacillati; phylum Actinomycetota; class Actinomycetes; order Frankiales; family Frankiaceae; genus Protofrankia; species Protofrankia sp. Cj3. Next base: position 52,337 of record NZ_CAKJTR010000004.1, read on the forward strand.
CGTGGCGATCGCCCGCGCGGGCCTGACCGGCCAGACGGATGCTCCGTCAACCATTGTCGACGGGCTTCGCACGGGGGGATGGGTCGCCGCGGCCGCCACGGCGGCTGGCGCTCTGATCGCGCTCACCCTCAAACGTCAACCGGTGGCACCCACAGTGGACGCCGTCTCCCCAGAGGGCCCCGACAGCGTCGCCGCCGGAATGACGATCTCGAACGCGCTCTAAAACCGTGACTGCTTGGCTGAAGACCCCAGCCCCCGGGGCCTTCAGCCAAGCGAAAATATAATCATGCGACATGTGTCCTACCAGTAATTCCGCTCACGCGATGCACGCACCCCAGCCCCACTTCTTGATCCACATTCTGTTGCTGGCGCCACTCAACCTGTCGGCCGGTGGCAAAGATCGTCATTCCGCTCCGGCTGCGCCAGCGGTCCGGGCGCCATTCCCGTACCGATGCGGAAGATCCCGATGAATATTCCCAGGGATGTTTCCGCCACCGCCGTCGACGAACAGCGCGATCGCGCCAAGGCAGCCGGCCAGATCCCTGCCCGCGGCCTGCGAGCATCGCGCCCACGCACACCCGGAGACGACGTCAGCAGCCCCTGAGCTGATGACGTGAAGCAAATCACATCCGCTTCACTTCCGCATATCATTGCACATAGCTAATATGATTTCCGTGAGGTCCAATGAGAGCCAGCCAGGGCTTGTGCAGCCGCGCTGGATAGTGTGGTCGACAACCAGCCACCTCCTCACGTCGCGACGCCATATCGATCTTCTTCGGGTATCAAGCGCGGCCTGTCTGCCCTGAATTCCCGGCAGGTTTCCAGGCGGGTTCCAGCGCATCAGACCACTCCGGCCGCAAATCTCCGCGGATCTCGGTGACACGCGAAGACAGCTCGGCACACTGGCCAGGCCGCCCAATCCGTCCTGCAAGCATCCTGGCTGGCACGGACGGATGCCCGC
>NZ_CAKJTR010000004.1:53636-59165 GCF_917627355.1 Protofrankia sp. Cj3
CCCTCGGAGCCCTCGCATGCGCTTTACCAGGCCCGTACACCGCAGCGCGTGTTTAAAATCGCCGCTCCGGCTCGCTGATCGAAAGCCCGGCCGCACACACGCTCGCATAGCGGGAGCAGCCGTCACCGCGACGCTCTTCCTTGCCGCCTGCGGTTCGAACGCTGGGTCCACCGCTACCTACGCGGACAAACCGGTGCCCGGTGGATCCCTAACCTACGGGATCGACACCGAACCGACCTGCTTCGACATCCACGTCAGCCAGCAGGACATCACCGCGGCGATCCAGCGTAACGTCTTCGACTCCCTTGTCACGGAGGACGATGCCGGTACCTTCCACCCGTGGCTGGCCACTTCCTGGGACATCGCACCGGACCTGACGAGCTTTACCTTCCGGCTGCGGCAGGGGGTCACGTTCACCGACGGCACCGACTTCAACGCCGATGCCGTGCGGATCAATTTTGACCATATAGTCGCAAAGACGACAAAATCGCAGTACGCCGCGAGCCTGCTCGGCCCCTACACCGGGACAGACGTCATCGATCCATACACCGTCAAGGTCAATTTTTCCAAGCCGTTCGCCCCGTTCCTCCAGGCGGCCAGCACCGCCTACCTCGGCTTCTACTCGCCGAAGACACTGACGGCCAATGCCGACAAGCTGTGCGGCGGCGGCCCGGTCGCCGTCGGCACCGGGCCGTTCACCTTCACCAGCTACACAAAGGGCCAGCGCATCGTACTGACGAAAAATCCCGCATACGCCTGGGCCCCGGCTACCGGCAAGCACACCGGCCCCGCCTATATCGACACGCTGACCATCCGCATTCTCAAGGAGAACGCGGCACGGGTCGGTTCGCTGACCAGCGGCCAGATCGATGTTATCAGCGCTGTTCCACCGGCGAATGTAAAGGCCATCCAGGCCGACCAGAACCTTCAGGTACTGCGCAAGGATATCGCTGGCGCGCCCTACAGCCTCTACCTGAACACGTCCCTGGCTCCGCTCAACGACGAGCGCGTCCGCACCGCCATACAGCGAGGGGTGAACCTGGACCAGGACGTCAGTACCGTCTACTTCGGCCAGTACAAGCGAGCCTGGAGCCCCATCTCGGCAACCACACCATCGTATGACGCCACGTTGGAGAAAAGCTGGCCCTACGAGCCGGCAACGTCCAACCAGCTCCTCGACCAGGCAGGCTGGACCGGTCGTGACGCCGCTGGGTACCGCACCCGGAACGGCATACGTCTCACCATCGAATGGCCTACGGTGCCGGCATTCGTACGGGAACAGCGTGACATCCTGGGCCAGGCGATCCAGGACGACCTCAAAAAGATAGGTGTCGAGATCACCCGCCCAGCCGTGGACATCGGCACCTACGTCACCAAGGCCTACGGCGGCCAGTTCCAGGTGCTGGACTTCAGCTGGGGCCGGTTCGAGCCGGATGTGCTGCGGCTGTTCTTCAACAGCGGCAGCACCCTGGCCACTGGCGGCCAGAACGCCTCGCTGCTCAGCGACCCCGAGGTGGACAACTGGACCGACACAGGCGCGGCCACGCTGGACCAGGCGACCCGCAATGACGTCTACGCCAAGACCCAGAAGGCGGTCATCAACAAGGCCGTTGTGATCCCGGTGTACACGTCAAGCTCCATCATCGGAGCGGCCGGGTACGTAAAGGGAATCGCCTTCGACGCGAACTCATGGCCACTTTTCTACGACGCCTGGCATAACAAGAAATAGCACCTCACCGAGCTGCGCTGATATTTTTCCATCAGCGCGCCCTGGACTCGCCTCGACGGATCGGCTCATGGATACCGGATGCGTTCACCACTGGCTACCAGACGTGCCCTGTTCAGCGGACGGGGAATAATACAAGGGGCTGCCGAACGCCTGCTCGCGGGGACGGCGGTGATGCTCGGGGCTGCGACGCTGGCCTTCGCCGCGCTCCAGCTCGTCCCTGGCGACACGGTAGCGGTCCTGTTGGGGCCGACGACCACGGCCTCCCCCGAGATTCGGCAGCAGATCAGGACCGAATTCGGGTTCGACCAGCCCGTACCGGTACGGTACGCGCGTTACGTCGGCAACCTCCTCCACGGCGATCTGGGCAGCTCCTACCAGCTCCAGCAGCCTGTGTCGAAACTGATCAACGATCAGATCTGGCCTACGGTCCAGCTCACCGTGGCCGCGGTCGCCCTCGCCGTCGTCATCGCGGTGGTGTCCGCGGTGGTGACAGCTGGACGGCGGCCGGCCCTGCGTGCCACCGCCACGGCCTGGGAGCTGGTGGCGTTGTCCACCCCGCCGCACTGGCTGGGGATCATGCTGTTGACCGTGTTCTCGTTCCAGCTCCGGATCTTCCCGGTGGCCGGCGCGCAGAGCCTCTCCTCGCTTGTGCTGCCCGCGGTCACCCTCGCGCTGTCAGTGGCCGGTGTGCTGGGTCAGGTGTTGCGTGAGGGCCTTGAGGCCGCGCTGGAACAGCCGTTCGTGGTCACCGCGCGCTCCCGCGGCCTGAGCCAGAGCGCGGTCAGGCTGCGCCACGCCTTCCGGCACGCGGCGACACCCTTGCTGACGCTGGCGGGCTGGCTGACCGGGACGCTGCTCGGCGGCACGGTGGTGATCGAGACGGTCTTCAGCCGGCCTGGCATCGGATCGCTGACCATGCAGGCGGTGACCAGCAGGGACCTGCCGGTCGTGCTGGGGGTCGTCCTGCTGTCGGCCTTCGCCGTCGTCCTCATTTTCACCGTGGTGGACCTGCTCCACCTGGTCATCGACCCGAGACTGCGGACGACGGAGGCAGCCCTGTGACAGCTGTCGGCTCCGTCGTCCCGCTGGGGGCCGGCGCCGTGCCCAGTGCCCGGCGCCGCCGGAGAGGCCGTCCCGCCCTGGTCGTCGCGGCCGTGGTTCTCCTGTTGGTCACAGTTGTGGCGATCGCGCCGGGACTGTTCACCGATGCCTCCCCGACCGACACCGACCCGGTGAACGCGCTCGCGGCTCCGGGTGGTTCGCACTGGTTCGGTACTGACCAGATCGGCCGTGACGTTTTCACCCGGATCCTCTATGGCGCTCGAACGTCGCTCCTGCTCGGTCTCGGCGCGATCGCGCTCGCCGTCGGCGGAGGCACGCTGCTCGGCCTGACCGCCGCGCTCGGCGGGCGCGTCGCCGATCTGGTCCTCATGCGCCTGGCGGATATATTGATCGCGATGCCGCCGGTGCTCCTGGCGCTGCTGGTGATCGCCGTTCTCGGCGCTGGTACGACCAATACCGTGCTTGCCATAGCGGCGGCGCTGATCCCGGTATACGGACGGCTTGTCCGCGCCGAGGCGATGGTGGTGCGGCGCTCGGGATACGTCGAGGCCGCCGTGGGGCTCGGCCTTCGGCGGGGGCTGCTGGTGGCGCGCCATGTCCTGCCCAACGCGCTCGGTCCGGTGCTCGTGCTTGCCACGGTCGGCTTCGGCACGGCCCTCATCTACGCGTCCGCCTTGAGCTTCCTCGGCCTCGGGACGAGGCCACCGGCCCCGGAGTGGGGCCTGATGCTGTCCGAAGGCCGCGACTTCCTACAGACGGCCTGGTGGATCGGGGTGTTCCCGGGAGCGGCCATCGCCGTCACCGTGATCGCCGTCAACGTGGCCGGCCGATATGCGCAGGCCCACTTCGCCGGTAGGACCACCCGATGACCATGCCCGGCGCCGCCGATCATCCTCTCCTTGTCGTCGACGGTCTCGACGTGACGTTCCATCCGGGCTCCGGGCCCGTCCGGGCGGTTCGGGACGTGTCGTTCACTCTCGGCCGGGGCGAGTGCCTCGCCCTCGTGGGCGAGTCCGGCTCCGGCAAGAGCGTCACCGCCCGCACGCTCGTCGGCCTCACCGGTGCCCGCGCGGCGGCCACCGCGCGCCGGCTGGTGTTCGACGGCAGGGATCTGAGCACTCTGACCGAGCCTCAGTGGCAAGCGGTGCGCGGCCGGCGGATCGGCCTGGTGCTCCAGGACGCCCTGGTCTCGCTCGACCCGCTCCGGACGGTGGGCGCGGAGGTCGCCGAGACGTTACGCACCCACCGGGTTGTCGACCGGGCCGAGATGCGCGGCCGGGTGCTGTCCCTGCTGACGGACGTGGGTATTCCCGATCCCCGACAGCGTGCGCGCCAGTACCCGCACCAGCTTTCCGGTGGCCTGCGGCAGCGGGCGCTGATCGCATCCGCGATCGCCGCCGGTCCAGCGCTGCTGCTCGCGGACGAGCCCACGACCGCTTTGGACGTCACCGTCCAGGCGCAGGTTCTCGACCTGCTCCGGCGGCTCAAGCACAGCGGCATGGCGCTCCTGCTCATCAGCCACGACCTCGCCGTCGTGGCCGGGCTCGCGGACACGATCGCGGTCATGCACAGCGGGCTGATCGTCGAGCAGGGGCCGACGGACCGTGTGCTGAGCAGCCCACGACACCCGTACACCCGGGCGCTGCTCGCGGCCGCACCCGCCATGCACGCCAAGGGCGCCCGGCTGTCGGCCGCCGCGTCCGGGCAGCCCGCAGCCGGCCCGGACGGTTGCCCGTACGCGCTCCGGTGCCGGCTCGCCGACCAGAGGTGCCGTGACGAACTGCCCGCGCCAGCCGACGCCGGACCAGGGCATGGCGCGCTGTGCTGGTACCCCATGGCGGCACCGGAGGAAACTCCACACCGGCTGTCGGTCGTCGAGACTGCGCGGCCGCCAGCTCCGCGTGGCGGCCTCCTCATCGAGGCTGAAAGCATCTCCAAACGGTTCCGCTCCCCTGACCAGACCTGGCATCACGCGGCCCGGGACGTGTCGTTCCAGCTCCGGGCGGGTGAGGCGCTCGGCCTGGTCGGCGAGTCGGGCTCGGGCAAGACGACGGTGGCCCGCATCGTGCTCGGCCTGCTTGAGCCGGACGAAGGCAGCGTCCGGCTCGCCGGTGCGCTGTGGAACGGAACGGCGAACGGAGCTGGAGCTAGCGCCGGAGCGGCGGGACAGTCAGGCGGCAGGATCCGCGAGCGCGACCGCAGGGCGTACCGCCGGCGGATCCAGGCCATCTACCAGGACCCGATGGGTTCGTTCGACCCGCGTTACACCGTCGAACGCATCATCGGCGAGGCGGTGGCCGGCCCCCGGCGCGGACGGGATCGACGGGTGAAGATCATCGAGCTGCTCGACCAGGTAGGCCTGGCCGCGAACATGCTCCAGCGGCGGCCCCGGGAGCTGTCCGGGGGCCAACGCCAGCGGGTCGCGATCGCGCGGGCACTTGCACCATCACCTGATGTGATCGTCTGTGACGAACCGGTCTCCGCGCTCGACGTGTCGATCCAAGCCCAGATACTCGATCTGCTCACCGCCCTGCAACGCGGCCTCGGGGTGGCGTTGTTGTTCATCTCCCATGACCTCGGGGTGATCCATCATGTCAGCGACCGGCTCCTCGTGATGAAGGACGGCCGCGTCGTCGAGACCGGAGATGTCAGGCAGGTGTTTTCGCAGCCGGTCCATACCTACACGCAGGAGCTCCTCGCCGCGATCCCTCGGCCCGGCAAGGCTGGTGAAGCTGAAG
>NZ_CAKJTR010000004.1:59479-61313 GCF_917627355.1 Protofrankia sp. Cj3
TGCCGTTGAGCAGGAAAGGGTCACAGTATGAGCGACAAACCGACTGTTCCCGGAGCAGGAACCGGGGCGGCCGAAGCGGTCGCCGTCATCGGGCTTGCCTGCCGGCTGCCGGGAGCGCCGACGCCGGAAAAATTCTGGCGGCTTCTCACCGACGGCCAAAGTGCCATCACCGAAACCCCGGCCGAGCGCTGGAACTCCGCCGCCGACGCCTACCCCGGCGGCTTCCTCGACCACGTCGACCGGTTCGACCCGGCTTTCTTCGGCATCTCGCCCGCTGAAGCGATCGCCATGGACCCGCAGCAGCGGCTGATCCTCGAGCTCAGCTGGGAGGCCGTCGAAGATGCGGGCATCCTGCCCGCGAGCCTCGCGGGAGCCCGAGCCGGCGTATTCATGGGAGCCATCGCAAGCGACTACGCGGCCCTGCTCCACCAGCAGGGCGAGCGCACCATCACGCGCCACACCCTGACGGGACTCAACCGTGGGATCATCGCCAACCGGGTGTCCTACACCTTCGATCTGGCCGGGCCCAGCCTGACGGTGGACGCGGCTCAGGCATCCTCCCTGGTAGCCGTTCACCTGGCCTGTGAGAGCCTGCGCAAGGGAGAGTCCGCGCTCGCCCTCGCCGGCGGCGTCAACCTGAACATAACGCCCGAAAGCACCATCACCGCCGCACGATTCGGTGGCCTGTCACCGGACGGCCGCTCCTACACCCTCGACGCCCGTGCGAACGGCTATGTGCGCGGGGAGGGTGGTGGCGTCGTCGTGCTCAAGCCGCTCGCCCGAGCGCTGGCCGACGGCGATGACATCTACTGCGTGATCAACGGTGGCGCGGTCAACAACGACGGCGCCACCGACGCGCTCACGATCCCGAGCCCGGCAGCGCAGGAAGCGGTCGTGCGGCTGGCCGTCGAACGGTCCGGTGTGGATGCCGCTGAGCTCCAGTACGTGGAGCTCCACGGCACCGGGACGAAGGTCGGTGACCCGATCGAGGCCGCCGCACTCGGCGCGGCGCTCGGCGCGGCCCGTCCCCCCGGGCGCCCGCTCCTGGTGGGCTCGGCCAAGACGAACGTGGGCCACCTGGAAGGCGCGTCGGGAATTGTCGGCCTTCTCAAGGTGATCCTGAGTATCCGGCATCGCCAGATCCCACCGAGCCTGAACTTCGAGACACCCAATCCCGAGATCCGTTTCGATGAGATCAACCTGCGGGTGCAACAGGCCCTCGCTCCGTGGCCGCGACCGGACAGGACGCTCGTCGCCGGGGTCAGTTCCTTCGGGGTGGGGGGAACCAACTGCCATCTGGTGCTCGCGGAGAAGCCGGTATCCGATCGTCCGGCCGCGAACGGCGACGGCGCTCCCGGCAAGGAGGCTGCCCCCGGCACGACAGCCGTAGCCGGCCCGCCGGTGATCCCGTGGGTGATATCAGCGAAAAGCGAAGCTGGGTTGCGTGCTCAGGCCGCGGCGCTGCGCGAGGCCGTTTCCGCCCGGCCCGAGATGGGCCCGGCGGACGTCGGATTCTCGCTCGCCACGACCCGAACGTCGTTCACCCATCGGGCGGTGCTTCTCGGTGGTGACCGCGAGGCGCTCCTGGCCGGGCTCGCGGCGCTGGGCAGTGGGAAGGTGGCACCCGGCCTGGTGAGCGGAGTCGCCCGGGACGCCAGGGGCGTCGTGTTCGTCTTCCCCGGCCAGGGCTCGCAATGGAGCGGTATGGCCCGGAGCCTGCTCGAGACGTCCCCTGTTTTCGCCGAACACCTCCGCGCCTGCGCCGAGGCCCTGGCACCACACGTCGAATGGTCGCTGGACGATGTGCTCCGCGGCCGGCCGGACGCGCCGTTCC
>NZ_CAKJTR010000005.1:0-41333 GCF_917627355.1 Protofrankia sp. Cj3
GGCCAGGGCTGCGAGGGTGCCGAAGTCGCTGTAGTAGCCGTGACGCTCACCCGACAGCGCCGCCCACATGGCATGATGAACATCATCGCACCACTGCGCGTCCAGGCCGTGCCCACCGGCTTCGCGGGCGGTGACAAGCCGGGGGTCATTGAGGTCGGATTCGGCGATCGCGAACAGCGGCCGGCGCTGCTGGGCCGCGAGCCCGTGAACCGCGACGGCGATCTCCTCAAGGATGTGGATGGCACGGGTGTCGGCAAAGGCGTGCACCGCATCCAGCCGCAGGCCGTCGCAGTGGTAATGCCGCAGCCAGCTGAGCGCGTTGTCAATGATGAATGCCCGGACCTCGTCGGAGCCGGGGGCGTCAAGGTTGACGGCCGGCCCCCACGGAGTGTCGTGGGAGTCGGTGAAGTAGGGGCCGAAGCGGGCGAGGTGGTTTCCGTCGGGGCCGAGATGGTTGTAGACGACATCCATGATCACGCCGATTCCCCGGCTGTGGGCCGCGTCGACGAACCGCTTGAGCCCGTCCGGGCCGCCGTAGGACTCGTGCACGGCGAACAGGCCCACACCGTCGTAGCCCCAACCGTGGCGGCCCGCGAAGGCGTTGACGGGCAGCAGCTCGACGGCGTCCACCCCGAGGGCCACCAGATGGTCGAGCCGTTCGATGGCCGCGTCGAAGGTGCCGGCTCGGGTGAACGTGCCGATGTGCAGTTCGTAGAGGACGCTACCGGCCAGCGTCACCCCTCGCCACGTACCATCCGTCCAGGTAAACAGAGAGTGGTCGATGAGCCGGGAGCGACCGTGGACGCCGTGCGGCTGGCTGGCGGAGCGCGGGTCCGGTACCTCGTCGACCTCACCGTCGATCAGGTAGGCGTACTCGGTGCCGTGGCCCGCGGCGGGTACGTTCACCCACCACCAGCCGCCGTCGTCGGTCAGCATCTCGTGGACGGTCTCGTTACCACCAGTATTGGTGATCACGCTCACCGTTTTGGCTTCTGGCACCCACACGCGGAAAGTGCTCATCCGTACTGTCTACCCGTCGTCGAATCCGTGAGCATCTGTGATCCTGATTTCACGGCACTGTTACCGGTGTGGCGTAGGACACGCCACGCGGCTGCCTCGGAAGGGGTTTCGTCGCCCGCCGGACGAGCTGGAGCTTGCTGTGCCATGTTTCAGGGCATCACATGCGGGCCCGTCCCGCACAGCGTTTCAGCTGATTTTCAGCCGGGTCACGCCCGTTCTCCTGGTTACCGGCGATCATTCTTTCGGCGCGTGCCCGGCGGTGTTTCGGTCAGGTGTTTCGGTCAGGTGTTTCGGTCAGGCGGTGCGGACGAGGAGGCTGACGGGGAAGTCGCGCAGCAACCGCAGGACGTAGGCGACGCCGCCGTCGTGCCGGCGGCCGGTGAACAGGTCGGTCCAACGACCGTCGGGCAGCGGGAGGGTGGTGTCCCGCCAGCCGCCGCCGCGGCGCAGCCCGAGCACCAGCCGGGGCGCCACCGCGATCACCTCCCCGGAGCGGACAAAGGCGACCACGTGCTCGGCCGCCGAGCCTGATGCCCACAGCGGCCGGTAGGTCGCTTCCGCGCCGAACCACTGCGGATGTTCCCGGCGCAGCCTTAACGCACGGGCGACAACCAGCAGTTTCGCCGCGCCGGTGTCGTCGAGCGCGGGTGGCTTGCGGGCGCCTGGATCCGGCCCGAGCTCGGTCAGCAGCTTCGCCCGCTCGCCGAAGTTGACCGGCCGCCGATTGTCCGGGTCGACCAGGGAGGCGTCCCACACTTCCTGGCCCTGATAGACATCGGGCACGCCGGGACAGACCAGCTGGAGAAGCTTCTGGGCGAGGGAGTTCTGGCGCCCGAGCTCCACCAGGGCCGCAACATAGGTTTCCAGGGCGGCCACGTAGTCTCGGTCGTCGAGGACGGCGTCGACGTAGTTCACCAGCGCGGCCTCGTAGCCGGCGTCCGGGTCGGTCCAGGAGGTGTACATCTTGGCCTCGCGGACGGCTTTGAGCAGGTGATCCCGGGCGCGCTCGATCGGCAGCGGCCACGCGCCGACCAGGGTCTGCGCCAGCAGGTAGCAGGCCTCCCGGTCCGGCCAGCCACGTTCGGTGTCCGTGTGCCGCTCGCCCAGGGCGATCAGGCGGCGGGCCAGCTCGCCCCAGCCGTGCGGGTCCTCGGTCAGGACGGCGAGCCTGGCCCGCACGTCCTCCGAGCGCTTGGTGTCGTGGGTGGACAGCGCCGTCATCGTCAGCGGCCACGTCCGTTGGATGATCGCGTTGGCCTCGTGGAACTCGTGCACAGCGCTGTGCGGATGCCCGGCGGGAAAGCCGGGGAAGTCGCCGGGAGCGCCGCCGACCTCGTTGAGGGCGATCATCCGGCCGTAACGGTAGAAGGCGGTGTCCTCGATGCCCTTGGCCATGACGGGCCCGGTGGTCTGTTGGAACCGCACCACGAACTCGGACGGGCCGGCCAGCGCCAGGTTCTCGATGAGATCGATCTCGCTGGACCGCCGCGGCAGGGACTCCCGGGCGCGCTCGCACGCCCCGACCACGTGCGCTCGAGCCTCCAGGGTCGCGGCCCCGCCTGGCCGGATGTAGGCGCGGTAGACCGCGAACGCGGCCAGCACCTCCGCGAGCGCGTCGCGAAGACCGGTACGCGTCAGGTCCGCGCGCCGCCGCCGCGCCTCGGTGAGCGCGAGTGCCGCCAGCCGCTCCAGCTCCGGGCGCAGGACATCCGTGAGCGCGTCCAGCTTCGCCGTGTGGGCGACGGCCGCGAAGTCGGGCGACGAACCGGTGATACCGGTGTACAGCTGGGTGATGGGCCTGGCCGCTGTCGGGTCGATGAACAGCCGGGTGAGCCGGTTGAGTGTGTCGTAGCCGGTGGTGCCGGCGCAGGCCCAGGTGCCGGGCAGGGCCTCGCCCGGTTCGAGGATCTTCTCCACGACCGTCCACACGCCGCCGGTGGCCTCGGACAGCCTGCGCAGGTAGTCCTCGGGATCGGCGAGGCCATCTGGATGGTCGACCCGCAGGCCATCGACGGCGCCGGCGCGCACCTGGTCGAGGATCAGGCGATGGGTCGCGGCGAAGACGGCCGGCTCCTCCTGGCGCAGGCCCACGAGGGTGGTGATGTCGAAGAACCGGCGGTAGTTGAGCTCGGTGCCGGCGACCCGCCAGAAGCACAGCCGGTAGTGCTGCCGGTCGAGGGTGGCGGCTATGTCGCCTGGTGTGGCGGTCCCCTCGGCCACCGGCAGCACGTGGTCGTGATAAACGATCACTGATTCGGCGTCGTCGTTCGTCGCGAGCCTGATCTCCCCGCCCGCGAGGCAGTCCGCCAGCGGCTCACCCAGAATCGGGACGACGACCTTGCCGGGGTTGTCCGGGGAGTCCCAGTCGATGTCGAACCAGGAGGCGTACGGCGACGCCCGGCCCTCCCGCAGCACCGACCACCAGCCGGCGTTCACCGACTCCGGCGCGGCGATCGCCATGTGGTTCGGCACCAGGTCCACCACGAGGCCGAGGCCCGCCTTGCGGCAGGCGGTCACCAGCCGGCGGAAGCCGGCCGGACCGCCGAGCTCGGGGCTGATCTGATCGTGGTTGACGACGTCGTAGCCGTGGGCCGAACCGTCGACCGCTTCAAGCACGGGCGAGCAGTACAGGTGGGTGACCCCGAGGGCGGCCAGGTAGGGCACGATGACAGCCGCGTCGGTGAAGGAGAACTCCATGCTCAGTTGCAGCCGGTAGGTCGAGCCGGGGACCGGCCGGGCGGGCGCCGGGATGCCGCCGTCCCGTGGCTCAGTCGGCACAGCGCAGCACCAGGGCTGACCGGGCGTCGACCTCGATCGGGTCGTTGGCCTTCACGATCCGGCTGGTGGCGCGCGCGTCCGGCGCGGCGCTCTCACGCGTGCCGGCAGCCGCGGTCACGACCGCGGTGGGTACCCGGGTGTCGATGACGATCTCCCAGCTGGTGCCGAAGTTCTCCGGTGGCACGCGGAATCCGAGCGGTTCGAAGTGCGCGTTGAAGAAGAGCAGGAACGACTGGTCGACGACGTTCTCACCACGATGGTTGCGATCGGGTATGCCGTGGCCGTTGAGGAACATCCCCAGGGAGCGCGCCAGGCCGAACTCCCAGTCGGCGTCGGACATCTCGGTGCCATCCGGCAGGAGCCAGACGATGTCCTTGAGCGGCTCCCCGTCCTTGAGCGGCTCCCCGTCCTTGAGCGGCTCCCCGCCGTCCGAGCCGTGCCCCGAGGTACCACCGGAGCCACGAATCGCGTCCCCCTGAAAGAACCGCCGGCGGCGGAACACCGCGTGTTCCCGGCGCAGGGCGGACACGAGCGCGGTGAACTCCACCAGGCTCGCGTTGCGTTCCGCCAGCGACCAGTCCAACCAGGAGATTTCGTTGTCCTGGCAGTAGCCGTTGTTGTTGCCGTGCTGTGTGCGCCCCATCTCGTCACCGGCCACCAGCATGGGTACGCCCTGCGAGAGAAAGAGCGTGGTGAGGAAGTTCCGGACCTGGGCCGCGCGTAGCGCGAGCACGTCCGGATCGTCGGTCGGTCCCTCCGCCCCGCAGTTCCAGGACCGGTTGTCATCCGATCCGTCCCAGTTGTCCTCGCCATTGATTTCATTGTGTTTGCTGTTGTAGGAGACCAGGTCGTTGAGGGTGAAGCCGTCGTGGGCCGTGATGAAATTGATGGAGGCGGAGGGCCGCCGGCCGTCGGATTCATAGAGGTCGCTCGACCCGGTCAGGCGGGAGGCGAACTCGGCGATGCCATGGTCCTGGCCGCGCCAGAAGTCGCGCACGGTGTCACGGTACTTACCGTTCCACTCGGTCCACAGCGGTGGGAAGTTGCCGACCTGGTAACCGCCCGCGCCCAGATCCCAGGGCTCGGCAATCAGTTTGACCTGGGAGACGACCGGATCCTGCTGGACGAGGTCGAAGAAGGAGGACAGCCGGTCAACCTCGTAGAACTCGCGTGCCAGCGTCGCGGCCAGATCGAACCGGAATCCGTCGACGTGCATCTCGGTAACCCAGTAACGGAGCGAGTCCATGATGAGCTGGAGGACATGCGGGTGACGGACCCGCATACTGTTCCCCGTGCCGGTGTAGTCCATATAGTAGCGCGGATCGTCCTCTATCAGCCGATAGTAGGCGGTGTTGTCGATCCCGCGGAAGCAGAGCATGGGACCCATGTGATTGCCCTCGGCCGTGTGGTTGTAGACCACGTCGAGGATTACCTCGATACCGGCGTCGTGCAGGTTCTTCACCATCAGCTTGAACTCCTGGACCTGCTGCCCGGCCCGGGTCGCGGCCGCGTAGGCGTTGTGGGGGGCCAGGAAGGCCAGTGAGTTGTATCCCCAGTAGTTGCGCAGGCCGCGGCTGACCAGATGCTCATCCTGGACGAACTGGTGGACGGGCATGAGCTCCACGGCGGTCACACCGAGCCGATGGTAGTGGTCGATCATGATCGGATGTGCCACGCCAGCATAGGTGCCGCGGTACTCCGCCGGCAGTCCCGGGTGCGCGATCGTGAGGCCGCGCACGTGCGCCTCGTAGATGACGGTCTCGTTGTACGGGGTGCGCGGCGGGCGGTCGTTGTCCCAGTCGAAGAACGGGCTGATGACCACCGACTTCATCATCCGTGAGGCGGAATCGGCGGTGTTCATGCTGTCCGGGTCGCCGAAGTTGTAACCGAACACCGACTGGTCCCAGTCGATCTCGCCGTCAACGGCCTTCGCGTACGGGTCGAGGAGCAGCTTGTGGGGATTGCAACGCAGCCCCCTCGCCGGGTCGTGAGGGCCGTGCACCCGATAGCCGTATCGCTGGCCGGGGCCGATGCTGGGCAGGAACCCGTGGTAGACGAATGCGTCGACTTCCTTCAGCTCGACGCGTGTCTCGGCATCGTCATCGTCGAACAGGCACAGCTCGACCTTCTCGGCGATCTCGGAGAAGATCGCGAAATTGGTCCCGGTGCCGCCATAGGTGGCACCGAGCGGATAGGGGCTGCCCGGCCAGACTTGCAACATACGCACGGAGCCTACGGGTGGTCGGGGATCCAGCGCCGACCGGCGCGGGTCTGGATGAGCCCCACAGGCCGGGTGAGTCCAGGCGGACGGTTTTCTGATCCTGTCAGGCTGGATCGTGCCAGGCCCGATCGTTGCGGGGGGATCAGCCGTACCGTGATGTGATCATATGCGGATTCGGTCCATTCGTGTTGCCGGCCATAAGAGCGACCGGCAACAGGAGAGTAGATCAAGGAATGGGGCTGGGGCGCGTGTATCGCGAGGCGGCGCGGGGAGCCACTTCCGTTGCTGGTCGCGCTACGGCGTGTCCCGGAAGTCGTCGTTCGATCAGGGAGCCCGCGTCCAGGCGGCTCCCGAAACACGCCCTGACCGTGCTCCGGCCATGAGCCCGGCCGCGGCGCGCCGGTGTTGGGACGCGCCCGGTCACTGGACCGGCCGACGGCCGTCACGAATCATCCGGATATCGCCCGAATGAACATGGATTGTCTGCCAGGGGGCGGGTATGGACGCGGCGGCAGCCCATGGCACCATCGGTACCGCACGGCGCGGACGATCGTGAGGCGAGGTCGCAGGGGAAGGCGTAACTCGTCGACGGAGGTCTTGCGTGGTCGCAATGTCATCAGCACGAGATCTTGTGTCAGGTCCGGCGTCCTTCAAGGTTCCCGGCATGTTGGCGGTTCTGGCCTGCCCGCCGCCGCTGTGTCCGCACCTGGAGTTCGCCGTGTCCGCCGTGCTGTCCTCGCCGGTGTCGCTGACCTGGAGCGAACAGCCACGGTCCCCGGGCTCGCTCTACGCGGGCCTGGAGTGGCAGGCTCCGTGCGGCACGGCCGGGCGTCTCGCGGGCCAGCTGCGTCGCCTCGGTCATGTCTCCTTCGACGTGGTCGAGGGCCCGTCGCCGGGCTGCGATTCGGAGCGCTACTCCCATACGCCCGAGCTCGGTCTGCACCGCGCGTCGATCGCCGCGAACGGGGACATCGTCGTTGGGGAAGCCGCGCTGCGTGCCCTCATCGAGCGGGGAGAGGGGCGGGAGACCCTCGCCAGAGGGCTGCAGCGCCTGCTGGGCACGGCATGGGACGAGGCCTTGGAGCCGTTCCGGCAGGCAGCCCACGGAGCTCCGGTGACCTGGTTGCGCCGGACGGGCTGACCCGGCTGTTCCCGCCCGGTCCCAGCGTGCGGCCTTGGCCCGCCCGGCGGCGACGAGACGCACCGGCTGGGTTCCGGCTGGACGGACTTTCGTTTATGATCATCGAAATTGATGTGGCGAAGGCCACACCCGATGGGGATCGTCCTAACGGGCACATACCCCACCGGTCGTGCGTTGTGGGTTGCGCACGAGACGTACTCAATTCACGGGAGAATTTCAGTGGCCACCGATTACGACACCCCCCGCACCACCGATGCCGAGGAGGTTTCCGAGCAGAGTCTGGAGGCGCTCAAGGCGCGGCGGGCGGATGCGGCGGCCGACCTCGGAGACGATGTCGACCCGTTCGAGGCCGAACTTGACCTACCCGGCGCGGATCTGTCCGGCGAGGAACTGACGGTCCGCGTCCTGCCCCGCCAGGCGGACGAGTTCACCTGCAAGAGCTGCTTCCTGGTCCACCACCGCAGCCAGCTCGCCGACAGCCGGCGCATGATCTGTGCCGACTGCGCGGCATAAGAGCGACCGGCAACAGGGCTGGCCGGCTCGCGGCGTCCGGGCGGCGCTTCGCGACGCATCCGCCGGGCAGCTGGCATACCCTGACGGGCCTCCCAGATCGGCTTCGCCCAGCCGGCCGGAACCCCGGCTTGCGGCGGCGGCCCGTAAGGCGGGGCCGGTAGGTCATCAATAGCGCCGGATGTATCCGCCGGCGTGTCAGCCGATAGTGATCTATCCGACAGTCGGCCGGTACGGAGCGGGTTCGCCTGGCGGGCCACAGGCGATGCGATCGTGGTTCTGTCGCGTCGCCGACGGCCGGAGTTTTGAGCGGCTCCGGTAACAGGGCTGGCCGGCTCGCGGCGTCCGGGCGGCGCTTCGGGACGCATCCGCCGGGCAGCTGGCATGCCCTGACGGGCCTCCCAGATCGGCTTCGCCCAGCCGGCCAGAACCCCGGCTTGCGGCTGCGACCACGTCACGCGCTGACGGGGACGACGAGCGCGAACGCACCAGGCGGGCTCGGGTGGGCCGGGATGCCGGGCAATGTGATGGGCCTGGGCAATGCCATGGGCTCGGGCGCGATGGGCCTGGGCAATGCCATGGGCCTGGACGCGATGGGCTCGGGCGCGATGGGCTCGGGCGCGGTTGGGCCGCGCCGGGCGCGCTCCGCACCGTCTCCCGCGGGGCGCCGGTGAGATTGTGGGACCGGGCTCGTGGGGCTCTGACGCGATACGGGACGGGCGGCTGGGATACGCTCCTGCGGCAGCATCTACAGCTTGTCGAAGAGCCTTGCGCCGACCGCTTGGTTCGGTCGGATCGGCGCATTCGTGGGAGGCAGGACCTGGTGACCCGATCCTTCGGCCGAACTCGGCCGTTGCCCGCCGATGTCGAGGTGGCGACTGCCCGCGACGTTCCTTCGGCGGGGAGCACGAACCGCGCGAGGAGCGCTGGCCGGCGCTCTGTCCGATCCGGTTCCCCGTGGCGGGCGCTACGACTAGTGACCGGCTTTGCATTTTTGGCACTGCTGGCAACTGCCTGTGACGTACCCAACTTCGGGTTTCCGGATGGGGTGACGGACCTTACGCCGCGCATCCTGAACCTGTGGCAGGGCTCTGTGATCGCGGCGCTTGCCGTGGGTGCGTTCACCTGGGCTTTGATCTTCTATGCGATCATCATGTTCCGCAGGAAGTCGGACGAGCTGCCCCAACAGGTGCGGTACAACCTCCCGGTCGAGATTCTTTACACGGTCGTGCCGCTGGTCATCGTCGCCGGACTGTTCTATTACACCGCCCGCGATGAGATCGAGATCGACAAACTTCCGCCCAACCCGGATGTCACCGTCAATGTGATCGGTTTCCGGTGGAACTGGCAGTTCCGCTACCTCGACACGGGCCAGCACGGCACGATCCCGGTGGAGGTCACCGGCAGGCCCGGCGAGCCCGCGGTGCTGGTGCTCCCGCAGGGCCGCACGATCCGTTTCGTGGAGACCTCCCCGGATGTCATCCACTCCTTCTGGGTGCCCGAGTTCCTGTTCAAGCGGGACGTCGTCCCCGGCCGGATCAACCAGTTCCAGCTCACGATCACCAAGACCGGGACCTTCATCGGTCGTTGCGCGGAACTGTGTGGGGTTGATCATGATCGGATGAACTTCTACGTGAAGGTCGTCCCGGGTGACGAGTACGACCGCTTCATCGCCGAGCGGACCCGGCCGGCCGCGCTGGCGGCGGCCGGGCCGGTCACCCCTGGGGCGACCACGCTGACATCCGCCGGAACTACCACTCCCGGGAGCGGACAGTGACACTGGTGCACGAGCCGCCAGCCGGCCACGTCGAGGACCTGCACGCCAAGCCGCGTACCAACCTGCTCGGTTATCTGCGCACGACGTCGCACAAGGACATCGCCGTGATGTACGGCGTGACGGCGTTCGCGTTCTTCCTCTTCGCCGGGATCATGGCCGAGATGATGCGGGCGGAGCTGGCCAGGCCCGGCCTGCAGTTCCTGTCGAACGAGCAGTTCAACCAGCTTTTCACCATGCACGGCACGCTGATGCTGCTGATGTTCGCCACACCTATGGCGTTCGCGTTCGCGAACTTCCTGATCCCGTTGCAGATCGGCTCGCCGGACGTGGCGTTCCCGCGGCTCAACGCCCTGTCGTTCTGGTTCTTCTTCTTCGGGAGCCTCACCGTCATCGCCGGGTTCCTGACCCCGAACGGTGCGGCGGACTTCGGCTGGTTCGCCTATGCGCCGCTCAACAACGCGGTCTACTCGCCGGGCGCCGGTGCCGATATGTGGATCATGGGGCTGGCGGTGTCGGGTCTCGGTACCATCCTCGGCGCCGTCAACATGATTACGACGATCCTCTGCCTACGCGCCCCGGGCATGACCATGTTCCGGCTACCGATCTTCTGTTGGAACTTCCTCGTCACATCGATCCTGGTTCTGGTCGCCTTCCCAGTCCTCGCCGGCGCGCTGCTGGCGCTGGAAGCCGACCGGCGCCTGGGCGCCCACGTGTTTGACGCGGCCAACGGTGGCGCCATCCTGTGGCAGCACCTGTTCTGGTTCTTCGGCCATCCCGAGGTCTACATCATCGCCCTGCCGTTCTTCGGGATCATCAGTGAGGTGCTGCCGGTCTTCTCCCGGAAGCCGCTGTTCGGGTACAAGGGCCTCGTCTTCGCCACGATCGGGATCGGGGCATTGTCGGTAGCGGTGTGGGCGCACCACATGTTCGTCACCGGCGCGGTCCTGCTGCCCTTCTTCGCGTTCCTGTCCTTCCTGATCGCGGTGCCGACCGGCATGAAGTACTTCAACTGGATCGGCACCATGTGGCGGGGCCAGGTCAGCTTCGAGACGCCCATGCTCTTCGCCCTGGGCTTTCTCGTGACCTTCCTGTTCGGTGGTCTGACGGGTGTCCTGCTGGCCAGCCCGCCGATCGACTTCCACGTCAGTGACAGCTACTTCGTGGTCGCCCACTTCCACTACGTGGTGTTCGGCTCGGTGGTCTTCGCCGCATATGCCGGGATCTACTTCTGGTTCCCGAAGGTGACCGGGCGCATGCTCGACGAGAAGCTCGGGAAGGTCCATTTCTGGACGCTGTTCTTCGGCTTCCACCTGACCTTCATGATCCAGCACTGGCTGGGTGTCAAGGGCATGCCGCGACGGGTGGCCGACTACTCGCCGACCGACGGATTCACCACGTACAACACGATTTCCACGGCCGGTGCCTTCCTGCTGGCCACGTCGACCCTGCCGTTCATGTACAACGTCTGGCGTTCCTACAAAAAGGGCGAGCTGGCCGTCGTGGACGACCCCTGGGGCTATGGAAACTCCCTGGAATGGGCGACATCCTGCCCGCCGCCACGGCACAACTTCCGCTCGCTGCCACGCATCCGGTCGGAACGGCCCGCCTTTGACCTGCACTATCCGCAGGCGGCCGGGAAAATCGACTATCACGCCACACCCGAGATCAGGTAGCCGGGCCCGGAAGAAGCTGGAGCGGAGCAGCAGCCATGAAGATCGAGGGCGTCGTCTTCCT
The DNA here is from genome assembly GCF_917627355.1 of Protofrankia sp. Cj3. Taxonomy (NCBI): domain Bacteria; kingdom Bacillati; phylum Actinomycetota; class Actinomycetes; order Frankiales; family Frankiaceae; genus Protofrankia; species Protofrankia sp. Cj3. The sequence continues at coordinate 11,182 of NZ_CAKJTR010000005.1, forward strand.
CGTGTTCACCGTCTTCTGCACGGTGGTCGACATCGTTTACTGGTTCACCTCGCAGGACCCGACCGGTACGGTCGCGCTCGCGCTGTGCGGCGGCCTCGGCCTGCTCGTTGGCGGGTACCTGCTGTTCACCGCCCGGCGTATCGGGGCCCGGCCGCAGGATCTTCTCGATGCCGAGGTCGCGGACGGTGCCGGCGAGCTCGGTCACTTCACCCCGGGCAGCTACTATCCGTTCTTCATCGCCGCCAGCGCCAGCCTGGTGATTCTCGGCGTCATCTTCGGGGTCTGGCTGGCTCTCATCGGGGTGCTCATGACGTTGCTGTTCGTCGTGTGCCTGCTGTTTGAGAACTTCTGGCACCCACCGGTCCCGGAGGACTGAGCGGTCGGCTGGTGGTGCCCCGGCGGTGCGCGCCGGGGCACCACCAGCCCTCGACCGTGCTGGGCAGCCGGCGGCAGCGCCGGCACCGGCATGGCGGACGCCCTCAGACCGCCGCTTCAGACCGTGGCCGGAGCAATGGCCTGGCTCGTCTGGATCCACCGCCGCAAAGCGGCTTCGGCCGCGCCGGAGTCCAGCGACCATGCGGCGCGGCTGAACTGGCGTCGCAGCTGTTCGGCCACGGGCGTGGTGGTCGTCGGCCCGACCGCGGCGACCAGCGCGGCCGCGGCGGCCAGCAGGACAGCGTCCCGCACCGGCCCAGGACGTCCCGCCAGCAGCTTCCGGGTCACCTCGGCGTTGTAAGCGGCGTCGGCTCCCCGCAGTTCCGCCGGGTCACCGGGGCGGATACCGATGTCCCGGGGATCGAAGGTCTCCATGCGCACCTCGCCGCCCGCGACGACCCACACCGTCGAGGTGGTGGCGGGCGTGAGCTCGTCGAGGCCGTCGTCACCGCGGAACACCAGCCCTCGCGTCCCGCGCGCGGCGAGAACCCCGGCGACGACCGGCGCGAGCCGCGCATCGGCGACGCCGACGGCCTGGGCCGCGGGGCGGCCCGGGTTGCTCAGCGGCCCAAGGATATTGAAAACCGTGGGCACGCCGAGTTCGCGCCTGGTCCCGGCGGTGTGTCGCATGGCCGGGTGGAAGACCGGCGCGAAGCAGAACGTGGCGCCGGCCTTGGCGAGGCAGGCGCTGACACCGGCAGGCGACAGATCGATGACAACGCCGAGTTCGGTCAGCAGATCGGCCGATCCGCAGGCGGATGACGCGGCCCGGTTCCCATGCTTGATCACAGGTATGCCGGACCCCGCGATGACGAGGGCGGCCATGGTCGACACGTTCACCGAATGCGACTGGTCGCCCCCGGTACCGCAGGTGTCCACGGCGCGTTCGCGGACGTCGTCGGGGACCTCCAGCGGCGTCGCGAAGTCGAGCATCGCCCGGAGCAGCCCGCGGACCTCCTCGGGGGTCTCGCCCTTGGCCCGCAGCGCGACCGCGAAACCAGCGATCTGAGCGGGGGAGGCGTTACCGGACATGATCTGGGTCATCGCCCACGCGGTGTCCGCGGCACCCAGGGCCTCGTCCCGCAACAGCATGCCGAGAAGACCGGGCCAGCCCCGCGCGGCCGAGCGCGCCGCGCCAGGCTCCAGATCCGCGCCCGCATCCGCCGGTGGAACCGGTGCGCCCGTCACCATCTCGCCCGTCTGTCGGTGGGCCCGCAGCATCTGCTCACGGTCACGGTCGGGCTCAGGCGCCCGCGACCGGCGTACCAGCCGCGGGCGAGGAGCCCGGCCGCGCCGCGAGCGAGCGTCGGGCACGCAGCAGGGCGACCACGACCTCGGCGAGTTCGGCGGGGTCCACCGGGTGGGTGACCACCGCGTCCGCCTGTGACCAGCTGCCGAGCCAGCGGTCGTCCCGCCGGGCCACCAGCAGGACGGTGGGCGGGCAGTTCGGGATTTCGTTTTTGATCTGTCGGGAGAGCCCCATGCCGCCGGTCGGCGTCGCTTCCGCGTCCAGCACACAGATGTCGGCGTCCCGGTGGTCGACGGCATCGATGAGGGCCGGGCCGTCGGCCACGTCCAGGAACTCGAGCGGCCCGAGCTCGGGGTCAGGCCGCGGGCCGATGGCGAGTCTCACCCGCTCGCGGATGTCGGGCCTGTCCGCGTACACGAGAACCGTACTCATGTGACCGCGAGCCTTTCAGTCGGGTGGTGTGCTGGCTGGGCGCGCCCCGGCGCCCGGTGGCTGATCCACCTGCCGCGCACGCATGCACGACCTGAGCGGCAACCGGACAACTGGGAACCCGCCGGCAGGCTATCCGATGACGCCCGTGGGCGGTGGCTCCGCCTGGTCCGGCCGGGACACCGCCGCTCGTGTCCCGCGGCTGACATCGGCTGACATCGGCGCGTAGGGGAGCGTAGGGGAGCGTTTCGCCAGTTGCGAGGGGACCCTGGCTGAGAGATAGTGAGACTCGTTCTCATACTATGGACGAGTATCGATGTACCTGAATCAGCATCCATACGCTGCGTATCCACGCGCTAGGTCGGGATGTACGGCGTATGGATACATACGGTCGCCAACATCGGATGTGTCATGGCTGGTCAGCAGGATCTTCGCCTCACGCCTCAGCGCCGCGCGGTGCTGGAGGTGCTCCGAACCGCCCATGACCATCCGACGGCGGCGGAGGTCTACGCTCGTGTCCGGGCGGTCGCGCCGGGCATCGGCGCCGCGACCGTTTACCGGGCGCTGGGGCTGCTGGTCAGGGCCGGCTACGCCCTGGAACTCAGCCTCGGTAACGGTGTCGCGGCCCGGTACGACGCGAATGTCGCGCGTCACGACCACGCGGTCTGCGACCGCTGTGGCCGGGCCGTGGATATAGATCTTCCTGTTCCGGCGGAGCTGGTGAACGCGCTGTCGCGGCGTACCGGATTCGCGATCACAGGTTACGACCTGCAATTCCGTGGCCTGTGTCCGGCCTGTCAGACCAACGGTCCGAGATAGGGGCTCCGATATCCAGGGGCCTGGTGCCTGGATCGACAATCAGTATCCCCGGCCGTCGCTCCGGCGCCGGGGCGGACCACGATCGACAAAGGAGATCCACATGCCGCAGCTTGACGGTACGAAGACACACGAGAACCTCAAGGAGGCGTTCGCGGGCGAGAGCCAGGCGAACCGCCGTTACCTGTACTTCGCCCGCCGAGCCGACATCGAGGGCCTGACCGATGCGGCCTCGCTCTTCCGCGACACCGCGGAGGGCGAGACCGGGCACGCCTTCGGTCATCTGGACTTCCTGGCCGCGGTGGGTGACCCCGCGACCGGGGAACCGCTGGGCAAGACCACGGCGAATCTCGCCAGCGCCGTGGCGGGGGAGACCTACGAGTTCACCGCGATGTACCCGGGCTTCGCCAAGACCGCGCGGGACGAGGGCTTCGAGGAGATCGCGGACTGGTTCGCCACGCTCGCGCGGGCCGAGAAGACCCATGCCGGACGTTTCAAGAAGGCGCTCGACGCGGTCGTCGCTGACGAGAAGGCCGAGCAGGAAGCCTGATCTTTCCGTAACAGCCGCCCGGCCAACGGCGGCGCGGTCATCGTGCGCCGCCGGCGGCCGGGCGAACCGTGACCGTCCCCATCAGATCGTCCCCATCAGACGTGTGGGAGTTCCAACGATGGCACTCACTGTCGCTGACATTGTCACTGACCCCGAGGTCTACTCCGCGCGGCGCCAGGACGCCCGCGCCCGGATCCTTCCGGTCCGAGCGGAACGCCGCATCCGGGTCGGGGACATGCTTCTCTTCGAGTTCGAGAATGAGGAAACCCTGCGTTATCAGGTGCAGGAGATGGTCTATACCGAGCGCCTGCGCAGCCTCGCGGACGTCGCGCATGAGATCGAGATCTATTCTCGGCTGCTTCCCGCCAGCCACGTTCTGACCACCACCGTCTTTATCGAGCTTGACGTCGCTGAGACCGTCCGCGCGGAGCTGGCGCGGCTGGCCGGGATCCAGCGCAGCATCCGCCTGGAGATCGGCGGGCTCCCGGTGCCGGCCGAGGAGATCCCGGGTCCGGACGAGGCCCCGGGCGTTCCCACCGCGACTGTCTCCGTGCACATGCTGCGGTTTCCCCTGAGCGACTCCGCTCGTGACGCCTTCCGTGATCCGGCTGTGCTGGTCGAGCTGGTGGTCGATCACCCCGCGTACAACGAGGCGACCCCGGTCACGGGCGCGGCCCGGAAGAGTTTGATCGCGGATCTCACACTGCGTGGCTGAGAGCGCCGGGCGGGCCCGGGGCGTTCCGGTCGCGGGCGCTGTCACCGGCCGCGGGCGCTGTCCCGGGCCGCGAGCCGAGCCAGCCAGGCGTTGTAGGCCGCTTCCCGGGCGAGCAGCTCGGCCTCCGGCTCCGGGGCCCGCGGTGCGTCCAGGTCCTTGTCCGGACCGGTGGCGGGCACCGCGGCGGGGGAGATCGCCAGCCGGTCGAGTCGGTCGAGCCGGCGGTCCTCCCGGGCGGCTTCCCGGCCATCGGCTCGTGACCACTGGATGAACAGGGCGACGAACACCACCGCGCCCACCAGTTCGCCCGCGGCCCACATGAGCCCCGCACCGGTCTGCTGGTCGCCCAACAGGCTGGATCCCCAGGTTCGCCCCAGCGAGGCGTACCAGCCTTCGGCGAAGACGTCATCGGTCGTGAACATCGCCAGCGCCCACAGCGCGTGCAGCGGGAACGTCACGAACAGCAGGAGCAGGCGCCCCCAGTAGGGCAGGCGGCCGGGGATGGGGTCAAGCCCGATGACCGGCCAGTAGAACAGGCAGCCGACCAGCAGAAAGTGGATGTGCAGGAGGAGATGCAGCGGCGGGTGCCGCAATGATGACTCGTAGAGACTGGTGAAGTACAATCCGTATAGGCTGACGATGAACACGGTGAAGCCGACCAGCGGGAAGGTCATCACCCGGGCCACCCGGCTGTGCAACAGCCTCACCAGCAGGCTGCGGGAACGTCGCGGCAGCGCGCGCAGCGCGAGCGTGACCGGCGCCCCGAGCGCGAGCGGTATCGGTGCGACCGTGCCCAGCAGCAGGTGCTGGACGGCGTGTGCGCTGAACAGCGCGGTGTCGTAGGCGGCGATCCCGCCGACGAGCGCGTACCCGACGACAACCAGGCCGGCGAGCCAGGACGCCGTCCGCCACGGGCTCCAGGCGTCGCCGCGATCTGTGAGCCTGCGCACTCCGAGCAGGTACAGCCCGGCCATCGTGGCGATCAGGAGCAGCGGGCCGGGCTCGGGTGAAACGTGCAGGAGCATCCGCCCGACAGTCGGTGGGGGCGGCAGTTGTCCCTGTCCGGAGGCTGCGAACAGGTCTTGCGCAGCTGTTGGGGCAAGCGTGCCGGGACTGGTCACGACTTCCGTCACCTCGCTTGGGCCGGGGCTCGCTCGAGCCCTCGACGGCTCGTAGTCCTACCGAATGTCGAACCTACGGTGGCGCTTGGCGGAACGCGTGCCAGAATGACCGACGTGGCCTCCGCCCCCGTCCTTGAGAAGGCTCCGCCGCCGCACCCCACGGCCAACCGGCCGTCGATGGTTTCCGTGGGAACGATCGTGTGGCTGTCGTCGGAGCTGATGTTCTTCGCGGCCCTGTTCGCGATGTACTACACGATCCGCTCGGTCAACAGCGACAACTGGCCGCCGGTCACCGGCGATCCCGCGGGGTCCGAGATCGGCCCGGTGCACCTGCACGTCGGCTACGCGCTCGTCTTCACGACGATCCTGGTGCTGTCGAGCCTGACCTGCCAGCTGGGCGTCTTCGCCGCGGAACGAGGCGATGTGTACGGCCTGCGTCGTTGGTACCTCATCACGCTGGTCATGGGTGCCGTGTTCGTCGGTGGCCAGGCGTGGGAGTACTTCCACGAGAACGAGTTCTCGATCTCGTCGCATGCCTACGGGTCTGTCTACTACCTCACGACCGGCTTCCACGGGCTGCACGTGATCGGTGGGCTGGTGGCCTTCGTGATCGTCCTGGCCCGGTCGACCTACGGCAGCTTCACCCCTGAGAAGGCGACCTCGGCGATCGTGACGTCGTACTACTGGCACTTCGTCGACGTCGTCTGGATCGGCCTGTACGCGACCATCTACCTCCTCCAGTGAGCGACATGACTGCATCTTTGGGCGCTGCCCGCGCATCCACACACCGGCGTCGGCGTTCCTCCGCTGTCGTCCTTCTGCTGGCGCTCGCGGCCACCGGGGTGCTCTGGACCGCGTTCGCGCCGCGCGGCACGGCCCAGAGCACCCCGGATGCGAACGAGGCCGTACGGCAGGGGCGGGCACTCTACCTCCAGGGCTGTTCAAGCTGCCACGGCTTGAACGCTCAGGGCACTGGTCAGGCTCCGAGCCTCATCGGGGTCGGCGCCGCCGCGGTGGACTTCCAGGTGAGCACCGGCCGGATGCCGCTTGCCGCGCCGGGCGCGCAGGCCAAGCGCAAAGACCCCGTTTACAGCCAGACCCAGATCGACCAGCTGGCCGCCTACGTCGACAGCCTCGGTGGCGGCCCCAAGCAGGCAGTCGTCACCAGGAACGCACTCGATGACGCGGATCTGGCCCAGGGCGGGGAGCTCTACCGGGCCAACTGCGCGCAGTGCCACCAGGCTGTGGGCGCCGGTGCGCCGCTGACATACGGCAAGTACGCGCCCGACCTGAGCAAGGCCACCCCGTCACAGATCATCGAGGCCATGCGGACCGGCCCCGAGTCGATGCCCGTGTTCGGTCCTGGGCAGATCGACGACGCCAGCGCCGTGGCGATCGCGAAGTACGTGCGCTTCGTCACTGAGGCGCCGAGCGCCGGTGGTAGCACGCTGGGCAAGTACGGCCCGGTTCCGGAGGGGCTGCTGGCCTGGCTGGCCGGGATCGGTGGCCTGCTCGCGGTGTGCATGTGGATCGGAGCGAGGCAGAAGGTATGAGCAAGCAGGAAGACGGGACGACCGGGCCGGACGTTCCCGCCGAGAGCGGGAGCATCTTCGACCGTGCCAAGCCCGAACCGCGTCAGGGCCACGACGACGGCCCCGAGCGTCTCGGTACCCCGCCGCACCAGACCGATTCGGCCCGGGAGGGCTCAACGGTCCTGCTGGCCGAGCCGGGCGAGCGGAGCGCGGCTGTCCCCCCGGCCCATGCCGAGGAGATCGACCGCCGGGCCGAGCGCCGGGCCGAGCGGCTGGTGGCGTTCTGGTTCATGGTCTCCATCGTCGGGACGATCGGCTTCGTGGTCACCAACTTCGTCGGTGACAAGCATGCCGAGTACTACACCCCGTGCATGGGCACCGCCCTGGGCCTCGCCATGGGTGGCATCGGGTTCGGGGTCATCCTCTGGGCGAAGCGCCTCATGCCGCATGAGGAGGCCGTCCAGGAGCGTCATCCCTTCGCCTCCTCGGATGCTGAGATCGCCGCCACCGAGGAGACGGTTGCTCTCGGGTTCGCCGACACCGGCCTTGCCCGCCGGCCGTTGCTCCGCCGCACCATGCTGGGCGCGGGCACGGTGCTCGGCGCTCTGCTGGTGGTGCCGTTGCTGAACCTGACCAACCGGAAGCCGGGTGCGCAGCTCAAGCACAGCCACTGGGTGAAGGGCGCCCGGCTGGTGAACGGGGAGGGCAACCCGGTCAGGGTCGGTGACATCGCTATCGGCGGTATCGAGACCGTCTTCCCGGCGGTCCCGGTCACCGAGGCCGACGGCAGCGTCCGCTTCGAGCCCCAGCTGAGCCTGCATGAGAAGGCCGACAGCGTCACCATCCTCATCCGGCTCGCCCCGGGTGAGAACCGGCCGCGGCCCGGACGAGAGAACTGGGCCTACGACGGCCACGTCGCCTATTCCAAGATCTGCACTCATGCGGGCTGCCCGGTCAGCCTCTACGAGGCGCAGACCCATCACCTGCTCTGCCCCTGTCACCAGTCCGTGTTCAACGTCCTGGACGGATGTCGAGCGATCTTCGGTCCGGCCAGCCGGTCCCTGCCACAGCTGGCGATCGGTATTGATGACGACGGGTACTTCATCGCGCGAGACGGCGACTACACCGAGCCCGTCGGTCCCGCCTTCTGGGAGCGTCCATGACCACAGCCCCGCCACCCTCCCTGGTCAAGCGGCCGGGCCCGGTCCGCAAGCTCAACCGGGCTGTCGACGAGCGTTTCGGGTCTCAGGCCGCGCTGCGCCGCAACCTCAACAAGGTGTTCCCCGACCACTGGTCTTTCATGATCGGGGAAATCGCCCTCTACAGCTTCGTCATCCTGGTCCTGACCGGTATCTACCTGACGTTGTTCTTCGACCCGAGCAACGTCGAGATTCCCTACAACGGCTCGTACATCCCGCTGCGCGGCGTCGAGATGAGCCGGGCCTACGCCTCGACCCTCGACATCAGCTTCGACACCCGAGCGGGGCTGGTCTTCCGCCAGATCCACCACTGGGCGGCGCTGCTGTTCGTGGCCTCGATCGTGGTGCACCTGATGCGGGTGTTCTTCACCGGTGCCTTCCGCAAGCCTCGTGAGGTCAACTGGCTGATCGGTGTGGGGCTGCTCGTCCTGGGCATCCTCGAGGGCTTCGCCGGCTACTCACTGCCGGACGACCTGCTGTCGGGCACCGGGCTGCGCATCGCCGCGTCGATCGCCCAGTCGATCCCGGTCATCGGGACCTGGGCGTCGTTCCTGGTCTTCAACGGCGAGTGGCCGGGTGACAGCTTCATCCCCCGGCTGTATGTCATTCACATTCTGCTGGTGCCGGGGATCCTGCTGGCGCTGATCGGCGCCCACCTGGGCATCCTGTGGCACCAGAAGCACACCGACTTCCCCGGGCCGGGCAAGACCGAGCACAACGTGATCGGGCACCGCGTCTTCCCGGTCTTCGCGGTCAAGTCCACCGGGTTCTTCATGCTCGTGTTCGCGATGCTCGCCCTGCTCGGCGGGCTGGCGCAGATCAACCCGATCTGGAGCTTCGGCCCCTACGACCCGGGCAACGTGAGCTCCGCCTCACAGCCCGACTGGTACATCGGCTTCCTTGACGGATCTACCCGGCTGTTCCCGCCGTGGGAGTTCCGTGGGCTCGGTCACACCGTCCCAGCGGTGTTCTGGCCGACCGTTGTGCTGCCGGGGATCCTGTTCACGCTGCTCGCGGTGTACCCCTTCCTGGAGGCGAAGTTCACCGGTGACTCCAGGCCGCACAACCTGCTCCAGCGGCCGCGTGACACCCCGGCCCGCACCGGCTTCGGCGCCATGGCCATCAGCTTCTACCTGGTGTTGTGGATCTCCGGTGGTAACGACGTCATCGCGAAGACGTTCGACATCTCGCTGAACGCCATGACCTGGGCCGGTCGGATCGGCTGCATCGTCGTCCCGCCGATCGCCTTCACGGTGACGAAGAGGCTGTGTCTCCACCTGCAGGCTCGTGATCGGGAGATCGCCGAGCATGGTATCGAGACCGGGATCATCCACCAGCTTCCCGACGGGGAGTTCGTGGAGAAACATCGTCCGAAGCTGCCCCCGGTGCCCGACCACCGCCGGGTGCCGACCGACCGGGTGGCGTTGCCCGCCGGGGAGAACGGGGATGCCAAGGGTGGTCTTGTCCGGCGCGCGGGCAAGGCGGTGACCGGGTTCTTCGTCGAGGAGGAGGACGCGCAGGGGACTCCGCCGCGCGAGTCCACCGGTGAATCTCCTGATCAGCCCGCCGGCAGGCACTGAGCGGGACAGTTTTTGGATCAAGAGCGATACCGGGCCGTCCGCGGAGCGGGTTTTCAGGCGCGGTAGACGCCGAGCAACGCTCGATCCCGAACCAGGGGTCGTTACGTCCGATACCAGGGCGTAACGACCCCTGTTTTTGTTCCAGCGGCCGTCCTCGGCGGCGCGGGCCGGGCGTTGGCCGAGGTCAGGCGCCCGATCCGGGTGACGAGAGGACGAGAAAGGCAGATAGTTAGTTGTATGAAGGAAAAGATATGGAGGCTGGATGTCCATCGAGCAGTCCGTACGTGCCCCGTCCAGCGCGTCCTCGGGTGACCCGCCGGCCCCGCCGGCCCTGGCGGTCCGAGGCCTGACCTACCGGTTCGGCGGGCACACAGCGGTTGACGCGGTCGACCTCGACCTCGCGGCAGGGGAGATACTCGGCCTGCTCGGGCCGAACGGAGCCGGTAAGACCACGGCGATCCGTGCCGTTGTCACGCTGCTGCGGCCGGCGGCCGGGTCGGTGTGCGTGTTCGGGATGGACGCGGTACGTTATCCCATCCGTGCGCGCCGCCTCATCGGCTACGTGCCACAGATGCTCTCGGCGGATTCGGGCCTGACCGGGCGGGAGAACGTGGCACTGTTCGCGGGGCTGTTCGACGTACCACGGCGGCAGCGGCGGGCGCGGGTCAACGAGGCCTTGGCCGCGATGGGGCTGACCGATGTCGCGGACCGGTTGGCGCGTACCTATTCCGGCGGGATGGTGCGCCGGCTGGAGCTGGCCCAGGCGCTGGTCAACGCGCCACGCCTGTTGATCCTCGACGAGCCGACGGTGGGGCTGGACCCGATCGCCCGCGACAGCGTGTGGGCACACGTCCACCGGCTGCGTGCTGAGCAGGCGATAGCCGTCCTGCTCACCACGCACTACATGGAGGAAGCGGACGCCCTGTGTGACCGGGTCGCGCTCATGCACACCGGCCGGGTACGCGTCACCGGTGTCCCGGATGAGCTCAAGGCGGCCATCGGAGCGCGGACGAGCCTTGAGGACGTGTTCCGCCACCACACCGGTGATGCGCTTGAGGGTGGCGGGGGAGGTGATTTCCGTGATGTCCAGCAGATCCGCCGTGTCGCCAGCCGGGCCGGTTGAGCGCGCCGATCCACCGAGCCCCCTGTCCTCGGCGGGGATCATCTTTGATGGAGATCGTGACGGGCCGTTCGGCGCGGCGCGGCTGTTGTTCCGCCGTTTCGCGACCCTCTCCCTGGTGGAGTTGCAGAAGCTGCGCCACGACCGGGTCGAGCTCTACACCCGGGCGGTCCAGCCCGCGCTGTGGCTGCTTGTTTTCGGCGTGACTTTCAGCCGTATCCACGCCATTCCGACCGGATCCGTGCCCTACCTGGACTATCTGGCACCGGGGATTCTCGCCCAGTCGGCGCTGTTCATCTCGATCTTCTACGGCATCCAGATCATCTGGGACCGGGACGCGGGCGTCCTGGCCAAGCTCATGGTCACCCCGACACCACGAACGGCGCTGGTCGCGGGCAAGGCGTTTGCGGCCGGGGTGCGGGCGCTGATACAGGTCGCCGTCGTCCTGTTGCTGGCGGCTCTGCTCGGCGTAGGGCTCACCGCCAACCCGCTGAAACTGGTCGGCGCCGCGGTCGCGGTGCTGCTTGGCGCGGCCTTCTTCTCCTGCCTGTCCATCGTGATCGCTGGGCTGGTGCTCTCCCGGGACCGGCTGATGGGAATCGGCCAGGCAATCATGATGCCGATGTTCTTCGCGAGCAATGCCCTGTACCCGGTGTCCATCATGCCGAGCTGGGTCCGCGTGGTCAGCTATCTCAACCCGCTGAGTTATCTGGTCGACGCGTTGCGCGGCCTGCTCATCGGTACCCACGGCCACCTCGTGCTGGATTTCGCCGTTCTCACGGGCTCCGCGGTTTTGACGATCATTGTGGCCAGCGCGCTGCTCGGCCGCCTGGCTCGATGATCAGGAGCCTGTTCCGCATCACGCTCGCCCAGGCGAGCCGCGTCCAGCCGGTCCCTGGCGTCGGCTGTCACAGCCCCTGTCCCAACCGGAACATCTCCCGGGCGGCTCCGTTCGCCGGCGAGGCCCATTCGCCCTCCAGGACGGCAAGACGGACACCGGGAGCGGACAGCCAGCGCTGGATCCGTTCCGTCTCCTCCGCGCTGGCGCACGGCGTGGGCCCTGGCCCCGGGCACACGGTTTCGGCGCTGGCCTGTGCCGCGGCGACCCAGGGCCGCGGATGCGCTCGCGGCGGGGTGCGGGTAGCCGCGACCAGCCTGCCGTGACGGATCACCGCGATGTCCCAGCCACCGTCACCGCTGGGTGAGGCCGCGGCCATCTCGGCCACGCCGGTCAGCGCCGACAGGCGTTGCAGCCGCCGCGCGCCGTGCAGGAACGCGAGCAACCGGTCCCGCTGGACGGCCGCGTCCTCGAAACGTTCTTCGGCGGCGAGGCTGTCGATGCGTTCCCGCGCGGCGGCAACGACCACAGACGGGTCGGTGGTGATGGCCCGGCGGGCCGCTTCCACATGCCGGGCGTACTCCTGCGGGCTTTCCCGGCCGTCGCAAGGGGCTCCGCAACGTCCCAGCTCCGCGAGTACGCAGGCCGGCACCGAACGCCGTGGCGACAGGCGGGCGGTGCACTGCCGCAGTGGAATCGCCGCGTGGATCGCGGCCGCGGCGAGCTCGGCCCCGGCGGTCCCCGCGAACGGGCCGAGGTAGGTCCCGCCATCGCGGACCGCCCGCACCCGTGCCAGCCGCGGGAACGGCTCGTCGGTGATCCGCAGGTAGACCGCCCGCTCCGGATGCCGGGACCGGCGGTTGTACGGAGGCTTGTATTCGGCGATCAGTCGCAGCTCGCGGACCTCGGCCTCCAGCGCATGCGCGCACGCGATCGCGTCCACCCGTTCGGCCGTCGCCACCATCTCGGTCATCCGTGCCCGTGGCTCACTCGCGGTGAAGTAGGAGCGGACGCGTGCGCGCACCGACCGCGATGTCCCGATGTACAGCGCCCGGCCGCTGCGATCGCGGAACACATAGACCCCGGGCCCGGTCGGCAGCCCGTCCGCCAGGTGCCGTTTGCGCCGCCGCGCCGGGGAGACCTTCCGGGTGAAACCGTGGACGTCCTCCAGCGTGGTCACGCCGAGGCTGCCGAGCCGCTCGAACAGGCCGTGCAGGACGGTGACAGTCGCCCGCGCGTCCGCGAGAGCCCGGTGACACGGCTCGGCGTCCGCGCGGAAGAGCCGGGCCAGCGAGGCCAGTGTGCGGTCCGGGCATTCATCCCTGGTCAGGATCTGCCGGGCGATCCGGAGGGTGTCCAGGTATTCCCACTCGGGAACCGGGTAGCCGCCGCGTACGCACGCCTGGCGCAGGAAGCCCAGATCGAACGGGGCGTTGTGGGCGACCAGGACGCTACCGTGGGCGAACTCCAGAAAAGCCGGCAGCACGGCGCCGATGGGCGGCGCGGTGGCGACCATCGCGTCGGTGATCCCGGTCAGGACCGAGATGAACGGCGGTATCGGCGCGGCCGGCCGCACGAGGGCCGCCATCTCCGCGAGGACCTGCCCGCCGCGGACCTTGACCGCGCCGAGTTCGGTGATCTCGTTGTCGGCGCTGCGGGTACCGGTGGTCTCGAGGTCCACGACAACAAAGGTGACGTCCCGCAGGGGCCGGCCCAGCTCCTCGAGACTGGCCTGTCGCGGCTGGGAGCGGGCCGTGGGCGGCGACGGCTGCGTCGAGAAGGGCACCGGCGGGGTCTGGTGGCCGCCGCCAGGCGCCTGCGAGAACAGGCTCATGTCCGCGCAGGCTATCGGTAGCCGCGGACAGTTCTGCCGCGGACATGTTTTGTGCCATAGCCGGGTTTGGGTGGCAGCCGGGTTTCGCCGCGGACGGGTGCCAAGGCGGACGGCTCTCTTTCAGCGGGTGGCTTTCTCGTCATCCTCGGTGGCGGGGCCGACCGGTTGGAGCCCCCGGGCGGCACCTCGTGCCGATGACCCTCCTACCGATAGTGTCCAGGTATGGCCAGCGTCTTCACCCGGATCATCAATCGTGAGCTGCCCGGGCGGATCGTCTATGAGGACGATCACTGCGTGGCGTTTCTGACGATTGCTCCTCTCACCCCCGGGCACACCCTGGTGGTCCCGCGGCTGGAGGTCGATCACTGGATTGATCTTCCGTCGGACGTGCTGCGGGAGCTGTGGAGCGGAGCCGCGCGGGTGGGACGGGCCGTGGACAAGGCGTTCCGTCCCCGGAAGGTGGCCGCGCTGCTGGCCGGTCTGGAAGTGCCGCACGTCCACGTGCATATCGTCGCGATCGATTCTGAGGCCGAGCTTTCCTTTGCCAGAGCTGATCACAATCCCGACCCGGCCGCGCTGGATGACGCGGCTGACCGTATCCGGACCGCGTTGATCTAGTGGTCGCCGCCGGCGGGCGAGCTCAGCCGCGTAAAATGATCAGCTGGGCTTGGCGCGCCCGGCAGGAGGCGCGTGCCCCAGCCCCGCGATGCCGCGTCCCCCGGTTTGTCACCGCTGGGACGAGCCGGCGCGGAACGCTGGCGATCCGGAAGGGCCTGCCTGCTCCCTATACGCTGATGCGTCATCGTTGTTCCCATCGCGCCCCGGAGCCTGCGCCGTGCCCGTCGACCTGCCCGGACCGCATACCCGCTGGCGGTGCGGGATATGTGGTAATCTGACCCGTTTCGATGTGGCGAGAACGCTACGGTCACGGGACTACGTCCATGTCGATCTTGCGGGTGTCCCGCGTGTGGAGGAACGGGACATCGTGGACGAGAAGATCGAGCATGTCTGGTGTCGGTGGTGTGGCGCGGTGGACAGCGTGGTGTGTGAGCCTCGGCCGGCGTCCGGGTGAGCGAGCCACTCCCGCCCAACGTCCGGGCGCAGGTCGTCACGTTTGCCGCTGACACCCTCGCGGACATTCCCGAGCAGGATGTGCCGGCCGCGCTCATCGCGGTCCGGCGCTTCATCCCGTCGCGACGCGCTCGGCTCGGGGCCACCCCGTTGGCCGCCGCGATCGCGAACGACGCGGTTTTCCGCGGGCGGGTGGCCGAGCGGGTCCGGCTCGCCCTGCCCGATCTCGTCGCGGCACTTTCCTCAGCCGAGGGACCGCCCGAAGCGGCCCCACCCGAGGAGATCGCGGCCGTCGCCTACGTCCTGCGCCTGCCCGGCTGGGAGCGGATGGTCGAGGCCGCCGCTCAGGAACTGGCCGAGACGGCCGCTTCGGCCCGCGCGGCGCAGGCCGCCGATGCCGCCGCACGTCTCCATGAGCGGCTCGAGGCGTTGAAGCGCAGTTCCAGGGCTGAGAGCGATCAGCTGCGTGACCGGCTGGCGGCGGCCCGGACCGAGGTTGAGGATGCTCGTCGGCGGCTGAGATCATCGGCTGACCGGGTGCGTCGGGCCGAGCTGGACGCCCAGGAGACCATCCAGAGGGCTGAGCGCAGTCGCGACGACGCGGTCGCCGCGGCCCGGGAGGCCGAGACCGAGACCCGCCGGTTGCGACAGCGGGTCGTCGAGCTCGAGGCGGCGCTGGCGGCGGCGCGGCGAGGCAGCCGGGAAGCCAGGTCCGTGGAGGACGTGCGCCTGCGCGTTCTGCTTGACACCCTGATGGCCGCCGCGAACGGTTTCCGCAAGGAGCTCTCGCTGCCGACCGCCGTACGGCGGCCCGCGGATGTCGCCGGTCGCGAGAACGATGGCACGGCACTGTTCGATCCGTTCTGCGGGGTGGGCGTGCGCGGCCTGGCTGAGGACGATCCCGGGGTTGTCGACGAGGTCCTAGCGGTTCCCGGAGTGCACCTCATTATCGACGGTTACAATGTGACCAAGCGTGGTTATGGCTCGTTGACCTTGCAGGCGCAGCGCGCCCGGCTGCTGTCAGGGCTCGGCGCGCTGGTCGGTCGCGCGCCCGAGAGCGAGATCACGGTGGTCTTCGACGCGACCGCGGTGATCGCGCGGCCGGTCGGGGTGGCCACGCCCCGCGGGGTGCGGGTGGTGTTCAGCCGGTCCGGTCAGCTTGCCGACGAGGAGATCATCCGGTTGGTGCGGGCTGAGCCGGCGGGCCGCCCGGTGGCTGTGGTGACCTCCGATCGGGAAGTGGCGGAAACGAGCCGGATGTCGGGTGCCCGGCCGGTCCCGTCCGCCGCGCTGCTGACTCGCCTCGACCGATCCTGAGCCGCCGGGCCTGGGCGCTGACCGGGCGGCCGGGCCTCAGCACCGTCGGGACGGTTGGGAAAACTTGTCGTACCCCGTGGCTACGTTGTGTCTCAGTGCTACTCGTTGCCTGTGTTGCCGCAGGTGCTGGGGAATCGTGACGTAGGCGGCCGGTATCGGCTGGAGGGGCGGAGACGATGTTGATCGACTGTGGCACCTGCGCGGTTCGCGGGGACGCCTGTGGCGACTGTGCGCTGCACGTCCTGCTCGGGTCCGACCCCGCGGCCGGCTGGGACGAGACCGAGCTGCGGGCGTTGGCGCTACTGGCCGACGCCGGGCTGCTGGCGCGCATGACCCCGTGGCCGCGTCCCGTGCCGCTCACACCACCCCCTGCCGGGCCGGCACGCCTCTCGCCCGCGCAACGCTCACACGGACGTGCGCGCCGAGCCGGCTGAGCCCCGCGGCACTGGCCGATGGCGCTTGTCATCGAGGGGCCGGCCATCGTTGCGCGGTCCGCGGCGACCGCCGAGACGAGGGCCGCGGCGCTTGTCATCGATTGTGATCGTGGTTGCGCTCGTGTTCCTGCCGGTCGCGGCCGGCGTCGGGGCGTCGTTGGTCGCCGTCGCTCCTTCGGACCAGGCCGATGCGGCCCATCGCCCCACCGACCAGCTGACCATCACGGGTTACGGCGTGTCACCCGCACGGCTTACTCAGGTCCGGCGGGAAGCCGGTGACGCGCTGCGCTACGTGCGTGGTGTCTGGGACGGGGCATGGTCCGCCCCTGTCAGGATCGACCTTCCCGCGGACAGCGCGGGGTTCCGCGCACGGGTGGGCCGCGCGGGCACGGACGGCGAGGCTGCGGTCGCGGTGATCCCGCGGGCGGGTGGGGCTGGAGCACCGGGCGGCGATGCCACCCGGGTGGTCATCAATCCCGATGTCTATGAACGGCTTACCCCCGAGGGCCGCCAGGTGGTACTGCGCCATGAGTTGACCCATCTGGCGAGTGCGGATGTGACCGGCCCCGGTACCCCCACCTGGTTGGTGGAGGGTCTTGCCGAAGCGGTGGGGCATGCCGGCGTGGCCCTGAGCGTGCGCCGGGCGGCCCCGGAACTGGCGGTCGAGGTCCAGGCTGGCTGGCTGCCTGACGCGCTGCCGGGTGACGCGGCGTTCACAGCCACGGATGGGACGGTTCCCCGTAGTTACCAGGAGGCGTGGCTCGCCTGCAAGTTGATCGCGGACACGGTCGGCACGGACGGGCTCATCGGCTTTTACCGACAGGTGGGGTCGGGCGAAGGCGGCCCGAATACTCGGCTGGCCGGGGCTTTCCAGCGGTTCCTGGGCACCACGGAGGCCGGTTTCGTCGCCCGGTGGAGGTCGTACCTGCGTGCTCAGCTCCCGACCGGGACGGACCGGCGACCGCCCGCGTGAGCCGGTGCTGACCGGTGCTGACCGGTGCTGACCGGTGCTGACCGGTGTGGACGCCCGGGCTCGAGCCGGCCGCCGCGGTGTTGATGGAACAGGGGAGTATGGCCTGATGCGGGTGCTTGTTGTGACCAACGATTTTCCGCCCCGTCCGGGTGGGATTCAAGCCTATATACATAATTTTGCCAGCCGTCTTCCCGGCGGAGCGGTAACCGTGTACGCGCCCGCCTGGAAGGGGGCGGCCGCCTTCGACGCGGCCGCGCCGTTCCCGGTGGTGCGCCATCCGACTTCGCTGATGCTGCCTACCCCGGATGTGCTTCGCCGCGCCCGGGAGGTCGCCCGGTCACACGGCTGCGATGCGGTGTGGTTCGGGGCCGCCGCGCCGCTGGGCCTGCTCGCGACGGGGCTGCGCCGTGATCCAGGGGTGCGCAGGATCATCGCGAGCACGCACGGCCATGAGGTGGGCTGGGCGGCGTTGCCAGGCCCCCGTCAGGTGCTGCGCAGGATCGGGCGGTCGGTCGACGCTGTGACCTATCTCACCGACTACACCAAGGTGCGCCTTGCGTCGGCCTTCGGCCGCCATCCGGCCCTGGCCAGGTTGCCCAGCGGTGTCGACACGGAGCTTTTCCGGCCGGGGGCGGGCCGCGACGACATCCGCAAGCGCCACGGCCTGACCGATCGTCCGGTTGTCGTGTGCGTGAGCCGGCTGGTTCGGCGCAAGGGGCAGGATATGTTGATCAAGGCCCTGCCGGCCTGGCGCCGCAGGGTACCCGGAGCCGCGCTTCTGCTGGTCGGCGGGGGAGCACACCGAGTGGCGCTGGCGCGTCTCGCCCGTGAGGCCGAGGTCGACAAGCACGTGGTGATGACCGGTCCCGTGCCCTGGGAGGAACTGCCGGCCCACTACGCCGCCGGGGACGTGTTCGCCATGCCGTGCCGGACGCGGTTGGCGGGGCTGGAGGTCGAGGGGCTCGGTATTGTCTACCTGGAAGCGTCCGCCACGGGTTTGCCGGTGGTGGCCGGGCGCAGCGGCGGAGCGCCGGACGCGGTGCTCGACCGCCGGACCGGCATCGTGGTCGATGGCGGTGACCTGGCACGGGTCACCGACGCTGTCGGTGGGCTGCTGGCCGATCCTGGGCGCGCGCGGGCGATGGGTGCGGCCGGCCGTGCCTGGGTCGAGGTATCGTGGCGCTGGGACATCCTCGCGGCCAGGCTGCACGACCTGCTTACCTCCCCGGGGTAGCGGCCTTGCCACGGTCTGGACCCGAGCCCGTGAGCGGGCACATGCCCGTGGCCGGCGTGTCATGGCGGCGGGTCTGCGGGTCTGCGGGCCTGTGAGCAGCATCATGATTGTGAAGCCCACGGTCCCTAGACTTACCGCGCATGAGGGTACACGTGGTCAGTGACGTCCATGGGCGTGCCGACGCGCTTGCCGCGGCGGGAAGGGACGCGGACGCCTTCGTCTGCCTGGGCGACCTCATTCTCTACGTGGACTACCGCGATCACAGCCGGGGGATCATGGGTGATCTGTTCGGCCCGGTGGCGGTCGGAAAAATGATCAAACTGAGGACCGAGCAGCGTTTTGACGAGGCGCGCGAATGGTCGCGAGGTCTGTGGGCGACGCTGGGCGACGACCGTCAGGAGATCATTGAAGCGGCGATCCGCAAGCAGTACGAACAGGTGTTCGCCGCTTTTCCGGCGCCGACCTTCCTGACCTACGGCAATGTGGATCTTCCGCATCTTTACCAGGACTACCTGCGCGACGGGGTCACGCTCCTGGACGGTGAGGTGGCTGAGATCGGCGGGCTGCGTTTCGGTTTCGTGGGCGGGGGGCTGCGCACTCCGATGCGTACTCCCTGCGAGATCGACGATGACATCTATGCCGCGAAGGTCGCCGCTGTCGGGGTGGTGGATGTACTGTGCTGTCACGTTCCGCCGCACCTGCCCGAACTCGTGTACGACACGGTTGCTCGGCGTTACGAGCGAGGCAGTGTGGCGGTACTGGAGGCTATTCACGAAATTCAGCCCAGGTATGTGCTTTTTGGGCATGTTCATCAGCCCTATCGTGAGGTTCTTGAGATCGGACGAACGCGGTGCGTGAACGTCGGCCATTTCAACGCTCGAGGGACGCCGTTCGTGCTGGAGTGGTAGCTGTCGGACGGGCCTGCGGGCCATCCGGTAGCCTCGACGACCGGTCACGATGATTATCCTGGCTTCCAGTGGGTGGAAGACTTCTTGATCGTGAATCTTCTCGCGTCGGGGTTCCCGGGTTCCGGGAGGCCTGGAGAACCTGGAGAGCCGGTATGTCAGGCAACCGGTATGTCAGCGACGCCGGGTATGCCCGGGTAGTTTGTGGAGGCACTGTCACCGATGGCGGATCAAGCCCGAGCCACCCTTACGATCAATGCCGAGCCCGCGGAGGTGATGGCTGCGATTGCCGACACCGCGGCGTATCCGACCTGGTCGGGGCCAGTGGAACGATCCGAGGTCATCGAGGTCGGGCCGGATGGTCGTCCTCGCCGGAGCCGCTTCCTGGTCAACGCGATGGTGGCGAAGGAAGAATTCGTCATCGAGTACACCTGGTCGGGTAACGAGTCGGTGAGCTGGACGCTTGTCGAGGGGCACAACATGACTGCCCAGGAGGGCAGTTATGTTCTATTTGATCTTGGTGATGGCAAGACCGAGGTCACCTACGACCTGACCGTCGAACTTAAGATCAAAATTCCTGGCCTGCTCCGGCGCAAGGTCCAGAACGGCGTTGTCGACGCCGCGCTGAAGGATCTCAAAAAGTATCTCGAGAGCTGACAGCGCGTGCGATGCGTGCTCTTTTCCGGCAAGGGAGGCGTCGGGACAACCACGGTCGCCGCGGCAACGGCAACTCTGGCGGCTCAGCGCGGTAACCGGACGCTGGTGATGTCGGCGGATCCGGCGCGAGGCCTCGCGGCTGTCCTGGATCATCCGCTGGCCGATGTTCCTGTTGAGATCGAGTCCGGCCTGTTCGCACAGCAGGTGGACATCCAGCGGGCGTTCGAGGACCAGTGGCAGGTGCTTCGCGGTTCCTTCGGGCGGCTGTGGGAGGCGACGGGAACCGAACCGATCGACGCCGGTGAGCTGATGCCGCTTCCCGGTGCCGAGGAGGTGCTCACCCTGCTCCAGCTGCTTGATCAGATCAGGTCCGGAGCCTACGACGTCGTCGTGCTCGATACCGGCCCGGTCGCGCAGCTGCTGCGCCTGCTGACGCTTCCCGAGACGCTGTCGTGGTACCTGCGCCGGATGATCCCGGTGGATTACCGCATTGCCCACCTGCTGCGCCCGACCTCTCGCATACTCGGGCGCGGCGACGTGACGGAACCGCTGACGGGCGCCGTCACTCGGCTACGAGAGATCATGAACGAAGTCCGGGAGGTGCTCCTGGACCCGTCACGATCGAGCGTGCGGCTCGTTCTGACTCCGGAGAGCGTGGTGGTGGGACAGACCCGCGGAGCGTTGACGGCGCTCGCGTTGCACGGTTTCGGCGTGGACGCGGTGGTGGCTAACCGGGTGCACACCCAGGCCGGTGCCGATGCCTGGCGGGCCGGGTGGGTGGCCGTCCACCGCGAGCAGCTGCTGGACGTCGAGGTGTCCTTCGCGCCGATCCCGGTCCTGCGCGCGGCCTACCGCGCTGGTGAGCCGATCGGTCTGGAGGAGCTGGCGGCTTTTGCCGCCGCCGCCTACTCGGGCCTGGACCCCGTGGCTGTTCTCGGCGGTGGCGGACTGACCGGCAGCGAAGCGCTGCGCGTCGAGCGCACCGGTGATGGCTTCTCGCTCTCGCTGAGCCTGCCGTTCGTGGAACGCTCCGAGATCGACCTTGCACGGATCGGGGATGACGAGCTGATGGTGTCCGTCGGACTGCAACGACGGCTGTTCAGCCTGCCATCAGCGCTGCGTCGTTGCGACGTGCGTGGCGCGGTGTTGCGAGACGATCGTCTGGTGGTCTCTTTTGTGCCCAATCCGGACTTCTGGGTACGCACATGACCCGTAGCACGGCTGGGCCGCTGGCGCGGGAGGCAGCCCTGCTGGCCGCGGCTCTGCGCGACCTGCTTGCCGAGCCGGCGGCGCACGCCGGTGCGGGCGGTGCGGGCGGTGCGGGCGGTGCGGATCATAATCATGATGGTGCGGCGGCGGGATTCGGCACCGGACCGTTTTTCGGGCGGACCGCGGGCTGCGACGGCAGCCAGGCCCATACCGGTTTTCCAGCGGGCCAGCAGGACGATCGATCTGGTGGGGCGCAGATCGTGGCCTGCCAGGCGTGTCCGGTGTGTCGGCTCGTCGCGACTGTCGCCGCCGGTCGGCCGGAGGTGGCGGTACATCTGTTCGCCGCCGTGACGTCGCTTGCCGCGGCGCTGCGGGCGACCCTTGCGGCTCCCGTCTCCGACGTCCCCGGAAGCGCCGGCAGCCATGCTGGGACAGACAGGCAGGAGAGCACGACCGAGCGACCGCGGCCCCGGTCGCGTGTTCAGAGGATCGATGTCGAATGACTGCCGCAACGGCCTTGGGGCACAGCCACCCAGAGTCGGGTCTGGTGATCGGTGTGGATGTCGGCGGAACCAAGGTTGCCGCGGGCGTCGTCGACCGGAACGGGGCGGTCCTCGCCTCGGTCCGCTGGCCGACTCCTACCAAGGAGCCGGCCGAGGTGGCCGACTCGATCGCCGCGGCAGTCGATGACCTGCGCGCCGCTGTGTCGCCTCGTCCGGTGGAGGCGGTCGGTATCGGAGCGGCCGGCTGGATCGACCGTGAACGGTCACACGTCCTGTTCGCGCCGAACCTCGCCTGGCGGAACGAACCGCTGCGGGATGAGGTCAGCGCCCGGATCGGGCTGCCGGTGATCGTCGAAAACGACGCGAACGCGATGGCATGGGGGGAGTACCGGTTCGGCGCCGGCCGTGGCCATGACGACCTGCTGTGCGTCACCGTGGGGACCGGTATCGGCGGCGGGATCGTGCTCGACGGGAAGCTGTACCGGGGACACGCTGGCATCGGTGCCGAGATCGGGCACATGCAGATGGTGCCCGGGGGCCACCCGTGCGGCTGCGGGAACAAGGGATGTTTCGAGCAGTACGCGAGCGGCCGCGCACTGGTCCGGACCGCCCATGAAATGATAATGGTTTCGCCCGCGGCCGGCCGTCGGCTGCTGGAGCTGACAGATGGCGATGTGACCTGCCTGACGGGTCCGATGATTACTGATGTCGCCCGGCAGGGCGATCCGCTCGCGGTGAAGTGTTTCGAAGAGGTCGGCAGCTGGCTGGGCCGGGGGCTGGCCAGCCTTGCCACGATCCTTGATCCCGGCCGTTTTGTTGTCGGTGGCGGCGTGGCGGAAGCAGGGGATCTTCTGCTCGGCTCGGTGCGGGCGGAGTTTCGTAACAATTTGTCAGGTCGTGAATACCGTCCTGAGGCGGAGATAGTCGTGGCGGAACTCGGGCCGCCAGCGGGGATCATCGGTGCCGCGGACCTGGCTCGACACTGAGTTCCCGCCGTCGCGCCCCGTGGGGTGCCAGCCGTCGTTCAGGCAGGCCCCGGCAGCGGCCCCGTCCCGGAGCGGGACGGGTAGTCCGCGACCAGTTCCTGAGCCAGCTGTTCCAGGAACAGGCCGCTGTCGGTGACGACACCGACAGCCTGGGCGAACCCGCGGTCGACCAACCTGGTGACGTTGCTCGGGTCGATGTCGACACAGGCTACCGGGATGGATGCGGGCAGGATGTTCGCGGTTGCCACCGAGTGCAGCATCGATGCGATCATCATGGCGAATCCGACACCGTGCAGGGCCTCTCGCATGGCTCGCTGCCCGGCCAGCACATCGGTATGAACGTCAGGCAGCGGACCGTCATCGCGAACCGAGCCGACCAGGACGAACTTCTTGTTGGCCTTGACGATCGCATGCATGATCCCGCTGGTGAGGATGCCGTCCTCAACCGCCGTGGTGATCGAACCAGCGCCCCGGATCGTGTTGATCGTCCGGATGCGCTGTTCGTGACCACGCTCAGTGGTGTGGGCGCGGGCCGACTCGTTGCCGATCGCCGTGCCGTAGAGGGCCGCCTCGATGTCGAGGGCGGCGAACGCGTTCCCGGAGAACAACACGTCCACATAGCCCGCCTCGACCAGAGCGACCATGGCGGGAGCCGCGCCGGCCTGCACGACCGCCGGCCCGGCCACCCACAGGACTGAGAAGCCCTCGGCCTTGAGCTCGCGGATCTGGCGTGCGATCGTGCGGACCAGCAGCGCCTGGTACTGCGGTGACATCGACGTCGTTGACGACGACAGGGACTGGAAGGTTCCGTACATGCGGGTCGAGTGATCGCTGACCGGTAGCACGGTCTTCACTCCGGACACTCCACACACGATCATGTTGCCGGCCCGGACCTCGGACACCGGGATGGTGCGGACCCGCCCGCCGGAGACGACCAGGCCGCAGTCCATCTCGGGATGTTCCACCGGCACCCACTGGCCGCCGAGATGGACCACGGTCTCCAGATTGCTGGTCGAGTAGAAGTCCGCGGGGAAGACGCCGTCGCGCTCGGCAGGCCGTAGCAGCACCTCGTCAGAGCTCACGCTGTTGACACCATGCACCTGGATGTGCATGAGAATCCGGGAAAGCTGGTTCGCTGAATCCGCTCCGACGATGATCTTTGCGTGTGACTCGTCGTCGTGGCTCTTGCCGAGATCAATGCTTTCGACCTCGTAATCGCCCCCGTAGCTCAGGACGTCATCGAGCACACGAGCGAGAACCCCGGTGTCCATCAGGTGACCGTGGATCTCGACCGTTTCGTGAAAGCGCACGCAGCAGCCCCTTCCATGCCGTAGCTCTGGCGCCGAGGCCCACCCGGAGCCGGGCTCAGACGACCGCGCCGTCGTCGCCATCGTCGGAATCGGTGGGTGGTCGATCCCCCAGCTGTGCTACCAGTGTGGCGACTCCGCCCAGCACAAGCACGACTCCGGCAATGTCATGACCCGTGCCCTGCCTGATGCCGGCCACCGCTGGTACGAGCAGGATTCCAAGGCCGAGCGCGAGGGAGCACAATGCCCACCGCGTGACAGGACGCATCCGTGGTACCGGCGGCGGTGGTGGTGGTTCGTAGTGATCGGACTGTCCGTAAGCGCCCGCCACCTGATCGGCGGCCGGCACGTAGTCGGGGCCGTAGGTGGGGCCACTGCCAGCTGTCCCGCTGCCAGCTGTCCCGTCGGTCAGGCGGGCGACCAGCGCGGCGAACGCCGCGTCCCACTCCGCCGCGTTGTCGCTCAGGGCAGCGGCCGGCGCTGGCGCCCGGAGCGCGGAACTGTCGTCCGCCGTCGCGTCAGCCGGGAAATCGCCAGGTGCCGGCTCCCGGTCTGAAGTGCCGTGCGCGGGTGCGGGGCCGCACTGGCGTGCGTCGTACGTCTGGGCGGGCCCACCCGTCGGCTCGCCCCGGCCGCCACCCTCGCCCCCGTCGCGGCGGTTGCCCTCGGCATCATGCCGCGCCCGCTGGCCCGAGCCGTGATCGGAATCTTTTCGGTCGCCGGGTGTCATGTCGGTCATGACTCAGCCCGAGAGCGGCCCGGAGGCCTGGGCCTGCGGCAGCGCGTGGGTACGGATGAACTCACGACTTTCCTCGAAGATTGTTTGGCGATCGTTGTCCAGCGTCGCCACGTGATAGCTGTCCTCCAGGACACGTTCGGAGACGGTGCACGATGCCGCTCCAGCCAGCAGGATCTGCCCGGACGAGGCCTCGACGACGTGGTCGACGCGGCTGCGGAAGGTCAGCACGGGGCACACGATGCGTCCCAGTTCCGCGACTGTCACCCGCCACAGGTGGGACAGGGAGACGTAGGCCCGCAGCGGCACGCGCTGATAGGCGATCTCCCGCTCGCCGTGGGCTTTGATGTCGCTGGCCACCCCCGGCACAGCCGGTATGATGCGAGAGAGCAGCGGGGCGAGTACTGAAATCTTCCGATCGGTGCCGAGACTCGGGTTGACGGTGACCACGCCGGCCACAGCTGAGCCGTGTACCTCCGCGAGACGCAAGGTCAGCGTTCCACCCATGGACAGCCCCATGACGAAAACAGTCTCGCAGCGTTCCCGGAGCCGCGTGAACGCGGCGTCCGCCGCGCCGAACCAGTCCTGCCAGGTTGTGGCGTTCATGTCCTGCCAGCGGGTGCCGTGGCCCGGCAGCAGCGGACAGCACACTGTCAGGCCGGCCTCCGCGAGGAACTCGCCCCATGGGCGCATGCTGTGCGGTGTGCCTGTGAATCCGTGGACCAGCAGCACGCCGGTGCCACCACCGCCGAGCTCGAAGGGCTCAGCGCCCGGCATGACCGAACTCCGCGGTCCGCTCCCCATGGTTTCCGCCCTCTCGTCAGATGCGCGGGACCGTTCGCCCCCCGTGGGGGCGGATGGCTTCTCCGTCATCGTCACGCAAACCGGTTTTGCAGCATGCTCGCACGCCCGGGAGAGACAGGCCATGCTCAGTGTGCCGCTCGAGGCGGCGCGCCCGTTGCCGGCGGCCCCGTGCATGGGCTCCGAGCCGGTGCTCGCGGGTGGGAGGCAGCGGAGGTGGTCGCGGCGAGGCGCTTGTGACGGCGGCGACACGCTGGCATGGTTCGGCACCTGCCGGTGGACGCCACCAGCGGGGATACATAGGGTTATTCCGGCCACCGTGCGCGGGTGTGTCCGGCGAATATTTGGTGGACGACCACACCGGGAGCTGACGTGTTTTACTGGGTCGTCAAGGCATTTCTCACCCCCTTCCTGCGACTCTTCTGGCGGCCCTGGGTGGAGGGGCTGGAAAACATCCCGGAGCGGGGTCCCGCCATCCTTGCGGGTAATCATCTGTCCTTCGCGGACCACTTCTTTCTCCCGCTGGTCGTGCCGCGCCGGGTCACCTTTCTGGCTAAAAGCGACTACTTCACCGCGCCGGGGATCAAGGGCTGGCTCAAGCGGGTGTTCTTCAGCGGCGCGGGGCAGCTCCCTATTGACCGCAGCGGCGGGGCCGCGAGTGACGCGGCGCTACGAACCGGGGTCAGGGTGTTGCAGCACGGCAAACTGCTGGGCATCTATCCGGAGGGCACCCGGTCGCCCGACGGGCGGCTGTACCGTGGTAAAATCGGCGTCGCTCGGATGGCGCTGGAATCGAAGGTTCCAGTGATCCCGATCGCGATGATCGGTACTTTCGAGGTGCAGCCGCAGGGGAAGGTGATTCCCCGGATCCGCCGCGTCGGTATTCGGATCGGCCGTCCCCTCGACTTCAGCCGGTACGAGGGAACAGCGGATGATCGTTTTGTGCTGCGCTCCATGACTGACCAGATCATGTACGAGCTTATGGTGCTGTCAGGCCAGGAGTACGTCGACGTGTACGCCCAGCGTGCCAAGGTTGAGATTGCCGCCGCGCGTGAGGCCGCGGTCGAGGCGGCCGGGGGTACGGGAACTCCGGGTCCCGCCGGGCGGACGCACGATCGCCAGGCTGCCGCGGTGTCTCGGGCCGCGGGCGCTCATGGCGGGATTGCCGGGGACCGCGACAGCCGCGACGCCGCGGACGGGACGGATACCCGCCAGGCAGGCTGACGGCTCGCGCGGTGGGCACGGCAGGATGGTCGGCGTGTACTCATCGGGGGCCCCCAGAGCGCCGAGGCCGCGCTGGAACGAACACCGGCCGACCGGGCGTTTCGCGGCGGGGCGGCGCGGCCTGGGACGGCTGATCACAACGGGTGTGACCGTGGCTGTCACCACGGTAGCGGCGACGGCCGGCGTTGTCTCGGCGCTCGGGGCTCAGCCCGCGCGCGGCGCGGAACCGACGGGCCTGGCGCTGACCGCGATCGCGGCGGGTGGCCCGCCCGCCGGCACCGTGCTGCGCGCGGGCCGCTTTATTGTTGATCTTGAAGGCCGTGTGCTGTTCCTGCACGGTCCCTCGGTCCCTCCAGGGGCTGTCGTTGACACCGCCACCGCTGGGCAGTGGGCGGCCGAGGGCTTCAACGCGGTGAGTATCGGCGTGCGGATGGACACCGACGGGACGTTCGCTGGCAGTTCCAGCAGTTCCAGCAGTTCCAGCCACGCTGGCATGCCGGCTCGGGCGGCCGCCGATGGCTCCGATCCCGGGCTTGAGCAGCTTGCCACGGCTGTCGATGCCGTCGTCGGTCGGGGACTGCGAGTCATGATCCAGATTGTGCCGACCGCCGCCGCGGTGCGAGCCGGTGATGAGGCATTCGCCGCTGGCCTACGGCGGGTGGCTGGCCGCTTCCACGATGTCGCCGGGCTGGTCGGCTTCGAGCTCGTTGCCCCGGCCGGTTCACCCGCGCTCAACGGAGCGGTCCGGGACACCGATGCCCACCATCTGCTGTGGCGGCAGAGCATCGCCCCGTTCGACGCGGCCGCGAGTGTCGTGACCAACGACGAGGCCGCGCTGCTGGTCGGGTGGGCCGCCGGCGATCCCGCGACCGTGCTGCGGCTGGTGTCGGCCGCCGACGCGACCCAGCTCGGATGGTTCTTCGACCGGCCGCTGAACGACACCACGCTCGGTGCCGTCGCCAGGCCCTATCCGGCCGCGGTGGCCGGTGTACCGGTCGGCTTCACCTACAGTCCGTCGGGGCGGCTGCTGACACTGTCCTACGTACCGGTGCCGGCCGGCGGAGGTGCCTTCAGCGGTGGGGCCGCGACCCAGATCCGTGTTCCCACGCGCGTCTACCCTGACGGTTACGTGGTCCGGGCGAACGGGGCGACGGTGGTGTCCGCTCCCGGCGCGGGTGTGCTCTGCCTGGTCACCGATGCCCGAGCCGCCCGGGTGGACGTCAGGGTCGAACCCGCGGCCGCCGGGCGGGAACCACCGGTGGCCGCGCCGGTGGCTGGTGACCCCTGCCCAGGGGTCACCGCGCGGCCAACGGCGCCTCCCGCCGGAGGGCAGGCCGTGGACGGCGCCATGCGGACGGACAGAGCCGCCTCCCGTGCCACCGGCCAGGCTGGCGGCACGGGAGGCGGCCAGACTGGCGGCATGGCGCTGTGGGCACTGCCGCTGGCTGGCGCCGTGGGAATGGCGTCGGTCCTGGGCGGTCTGCGGTGGAGAATGCGCCGCGGCCGCGGCCGCGGCGGACGGGCGGCTGTCGCCGGCAGCCGGCGCTTTCCCTGACGTGGGCAGGCAAACTGGACGGGTGGGCACCCGATATCTTTATGACACCGAGTTCATCGAACGTTCCGAAGCCGGCCACCACTGGCTGGATCTGGTGAGCATCGGGATCGTCAGTGAGGACGGCGCCAGAGAATACTACGCTGTGTCCACTGAGTTCGATCCAGCCTTCGCGGTGCCGTGGGTGCGGCGCAACGTGCTGGACAAACTTCCGCCGCCGGCCGATCCGTGCTGGCGGTCGCGGTCGCGGATCCGTTCGGACATCGCCGAGTTCCTCGGTGTCGACGGGCCGCCGGAGCTGTGGGCCTGGTACGCCGCTTATGACCATGTGGTGCTTTGTCAGCTTTTCGGCACAATGACCGATCTTCCCCGTCCTTTCCCCCGGTTCACCCGTGACCTGCGCCAGCTCTGGGAGGAGGTCGGCCGGCCACCGCTGCCGCGGCCGCCCCACGACGCCCATGACGCCCTCGCCGACGCCCGGCACAACCTGGCCCGCTGGCGTGTGCTGGCGCCGTTGCGGGCAGCCGCGTCATCGTTGGCCGCGGAAGCCGCGGAAGCCGCGGAAGCCGCCGGATAGGAGCGCCTCTTCCGGCGGTTCTTCCGGGCCGCCGGCCCGGCCGTGCGAGCGGAACTATGATCTTTTGGTTTTTGTTCAACCGGATTTTCGCGCCACGGATGCCGGTTCTGTTCCTGGAACGCTCCGCCACGACTACGCTCCGCCCTGATGGGCTCGATGCGGGTCATCAAGGCAAGTCGTCAAGGCGTCAAGGCGGCGAAAAGGGGTGCGGTCGTGCGGGTCGGCGTACTGACAGGCGGTGGGGACTGCCCAGGACTGAACGCGGTCATACGGGCGGTTGTCCGTAAGGGAGCGGATATCTATGGATATTCTTTCGTGGGTTTCCGGGACGGCTGGCGCGGTCTTCTGGAAAATTCGACGGTGCCGCTTGGCGTAGCTGCGGTCCGGGGGATTCTTCCGCGCGGTGGGACGATTCTCGGTTCCAGCCGCACAAATCCCTACAAGGTGAATGACGGGGCGGATCGCATCCGGCAGACAATCAACAGCCTGGGGATCGACGCCCTTGTCGCCGTCGGGGGCGAGGACACCCTCGGCGTCGCCGCCCGGCTGCACGCCGAGGGCATTCCGATTGTCGGGGTTCCCAAGACCATCGACAACGATCTGTCGGCCACCGATTACACCTTCGGGTTCGATACGGCGGTGAACATCGCGATGGAGGCCATCGACCGGCTGCACACCACCGCCGAGAGCCACCACCGGGTCCTCATCGTCGAGGTCATGGGCAGGCACGCCGGCTGGATCGCCCTGCACAGCGGGATGGCGGCCGGCGCCAACGTGATCCTCATCCCGGAACGGCCGTTCGACATCGACAAGGTCTGCGCCTTCGTCGAGCACCGTTTTGCCTCGCACTATGCGCCGATCATCGTGGTGGCCGAGGGCGCGAGCCCGGTGGCCGGCAGCCTGGTGGTCAAGGAGGGCGAACTTGATGCCTTTGGACATGTCCGGCTGCAGGGAATCGCGTCCGTCCTAGAGACCGAGATCCGTGGCCGTACCGGGCGCGAGTCCCGCGCCACCGTACTCGGCCATGTGCAGCGGGGCGGTACACCAACGGCGTTCGACCGCTGGCTTGCGACCCGTTTCGGCCTGCATGCCATTGACGCCGTGTATGACGGCGCCTGGGGCACGATGGTCGCTCTGCGCGGAACCCGGATCGAGCGGGTACCGCTGACGGAGGCGACCCGTCAGCTCAAGCTGGTCCCCGAGGAGCTCTACACCGAGGCGGAGGTGTTCTTCGGCTGAGACATGGCT